>CAIJTL010001024.1 GCA_903823545.1 uncultured Planctomycetaceae bacterium | reverse complement strand
TCTGTGTAGTCGTATTCCGATTCTGGCTTCGACTTCGCTTCGTCAGCCATTTCGCCCCAGGCAGACTTCTTCCCTTTCTTTCCCGATTTCGCGAGTAGGTCGCTCGCCAGGTTTGCTGCTGTTGCAGGCGAACCGGTGACGGGTGGGCGACGAGATTGAGATGCCGAAGATTTCTCGTCGTCATCATCGTCAGGTGCCGTTGGCTTCTTCGGCGCACTCAACTTTGGCTCGTTACGACGGATTTGAAATGCACTATCCTCGTCGTCATCGTCACTGGATATCTTCGTTGAAGGTTTGCACTTCTTCTTGGGAGCGACCGGGGGTTCATCCGACAGCGGCTCGTCTTCGTCGATGTCTGAAAGATCTGACTTCAGTTTTGCCGAACTCTTGGATTTCCCTTTTGGTGGACCGGGATCGTTCGACAAGAAATCATCGACGTCAAAATCTTCGGGAGAAGAGGAACCCTTCTTGGCTATTGGAGGAGGTGTGATATCTTGTTCTTGTTCCGGGTCACTCAAGTCGATTGAATCGTCCGGAAATTCATCGACCTGCGGAACGGTAAACGCCGTTTTACATTTCGGGCATTTTCCCGGTTTTCCCGCACGTTCCTCATTGATCTTGAGGACCGACCCACATTGCTCGCATTCATATCGAATTGCCATTCGCGAGCCTCCTGGAATTTGTCAATCAGACGAGATACTCGCTGTGATTAAGCAGCCAAATCAGTCGCGAGAATTTCGTCATTAGCCCCGTAAGACAAAAGGCAGCTTTCGTCACGTTTGGGTTTCGAAAGCTGCCTTAAAGAGTAAAAGTCGGAAACAAACCAGACTAATTTCCTTCGTATTCGCCGGGGTTGAGGGCGTCGCCCATGCTTCCCAACAATTGGAACGTCGTGAGATTCAGGTTCTGATTCAGGAACGTGACGCGACCGTCAGCAAACAGGAAGTACGCACCCGCTTCGTGATCGCTTGCGGGTCCGTCGAAGTGCAGAGCCTTGTTCAATCCGGTTCGGTTCACAAAGAGCGTTGCCGGTCCGCCCCAGGCCCAGCCGTCACTGCTGACCAACAACAGCGAAGTTGTTGGGACTGTGAGGCGAGCGTTCTCACCGACCATGATCACTTGCGTTGTTCCGTCTGTAATGTCTGCAAAGCGCGTCTTGGTGTTCACACCGAAGATGCCTCGATTTAACGGGGACGGCGCATATTGCTGAGTCATGTCATTCGGAATTTGGTCAGGCAGTAAGCAGTAAGTAGCGCGAGTCATTTCATTGAAGATATAAGCATTTCCGCCAGCACAGCCGCTGTAGTCGTTACCCCCTTTGACCCAAGTATTCATGGGAAAATCGAGTCGGCGCACCAACGTTAACTTCCCAATATTCATATCACTTCGACGAGTTGGGCAATAGAAAGTTGGGATATCCTGATGCGCGGGCTGAAATGTGTTGAAGACGGTGCTTCCCGGAATCCCATTATCACGAAGATTTAAGCTGTAATTATATTGGGTGCTAATAGTTTTGTATTCTATCTGTGGCAGCAGGTGTAGCATCCAACTCGTACCGTGTAAGCCCAGCGTGGTAGAGTTCATCTGCGTTGCTTCGACAGGATTGGTTTCACGCCTCGCCGTTGACGGGGTCGCGTTATTGAACAACGTATTAATCGAGCCTGGTGGGAAAGTTTTGTGGATGCCATGGTAGCCGTGGAGTGCGATTCCAATCTGCTTGAGATTGTTTTGGCACTGTGACTTTCGAGCAGCCTCGCGTGCTTGTTGAACCGCCGGAAGAAGGATGGCGATCAGAATCGCGATAATGAAAATCACAACCAAGAGCTCGATCAAAGTGAACCCACGACGGTGGTTTCGCTGGGCCATGATTAGGTTCCTTCATTCGGGGCAAAAATAGGCTTCGATTCGCTCGTGAGTTAACGACCACAAGACGACTCTAAGCAATGGATGAAAAGGAGTTGAGCGGCCAACATGCTAATGGTCACTCTCAAACAGCGTCAATCAGGTTTCAACAATCATGCGGGTTATCCGGGTTGTATCGCCACAATGTTTTCAACGCGCAAGCCGCCGCTGATGGTCAGATTGAGCAGCAAACAAGTCTAACCCATGAATCAACTGATTTGAGAAATCGACGAATGGACTCGGGCTCATTCCACAGAATGGCGATCGGTTTCTACAAACGATCGTCACGATCAGAAATCGTTTTGCAAGTTGGTGATTTTGCTTTTCAAGTTTGAATTTTGGCTAACGAACAACCCTCTGCTTTTGGATGGCGGTTTGACGCTCATTTTTCGGCAGCCCTATAATCCGTCTGATTAGGGTGAGGCCGATATGGCTTCTTTACCTGAACTCTACTGGAGACTGATCGTGAGCTGGTTTAGAGCGGCCTGTTGGATCGGCGTTTTTGCAGCTTTAGGTGGTTTGTCTCCGAGAGACTCTGTTGCAGACACTCCTCCTGAAGTGAAGCAAGACGCTGCAACAAAGACTGACTCACCCAAAGCGGATGCAGCAAAAGTCCCTGTTGCCGTTTATCTCACGGTCGGAAGTCCGCTGAGTGATTCAGTTCAAGCAAAGGTGTTGAATGCCGCGCGAAAGGTTCTCCAGCAGGCTGACCAAGAGGGGCGGTCGGGAATCTTGATCCTGGAGATTGCTCCAGGCACTAGCAAGTTTGGACAAGTTCGTGATTTAGCGAAGGAGTTGACCTCCGCAAAGTTTGCTTCGCTGCGAACGATTGCTTGGATTCCGGAACCCAAAGATAAGAAGCGAATTGACGGATACAACGTGATCCTGGCTCTCGCATGCAAGGAAATCGTGATGCACCCAGACGCTGAATTGGGTGACATAGGACGCGGCAAATCACTCGAAGCAGAAGAGCAACAATTCGTTCTCTCGTTGATTGAAAAGCGGCTGAACTCAAAGTTAAGCACGGCTCTCGTTACCGGCCTGATGGATCCTCAAAAGATCGTTTTGAAGGTCAAAGTGGAAAACGATGTTGATGGCAGGAACGTTTCAGAAAGCCGCGTATTGACGTCGGACGAGCATCGCCGATTGCTCGAAAACAAAGTCGTTGTGCAAGACGTGACGACTATCAAAGAGGCCGGAGCCGTCGGTCTCTTTACGGGGAGCCGAGCAAGATCACTAGACATCCTCGTATCGCAAACGGCCGAAACGCGGAGCGATCTTGCCGAGCTCTACAATTTCCCTCGTGAGTACCTGCGGGAGAACGCGACATCGGGTGAGACGCCTCGCGTCGTGAGAATCAAAATCGACGAAACGATCGAACCAGTCTTACAGGGTTTCATCGAGCGAGAAATTCGTCGGGCGAAAAGTGCCAACGTCAATTTGATTCTTTTCGAAATCGACTCTCCCGGCGGTGAATTAGGTGCGAGTCTGGAGATCGCGCATAAAATCGCAGATCTCGACAGCAAGCGCATTCGAACGGTCGCCTATGTCCCAAAGATGGCATTGAGTGGTGCCGCGATCATTGCGCTCGGCTGCGACGAAATCATTTTGGAAAACCACGCGAAGATCGGTGATGCGGCACCAATCAGTATTCGCCCGGGCCAACAATTTGAGCGAGCTCCGGAAAAGATCCTCAGTTTCTTACGTGAAGAACTCAAAACATTGGCGGAAAAGAAAGGACGGCCAGTTGGTCTCTGCCAGGCGATGGCAGACAAAGATCTCGATGTTTTCCAAGCCACGCATCGCGACAACGGACGGATTTCGTTCTTGACCGAAGAAGAGATTCATGTGGCAAATGGCGAATGGATCAAAGGCCGGATCGTGCCGGAATGCCAAGGCGAGATGCTGCTGACCGTTGATGGACAACGAGCACACGAGCTGAAGTTGGCGGAAGCTCCAGTCACTGACCAAGACGAATTGCGGCAACGGCTCGGTATTCCAGAAGGTGAAATCCCGCAAGCGGTCGGACGGACGTGGGTCGATACGCTCGTGTGGGAACTCAACACGCCCGGAATGACGTTCCTATTGTTGTTCGCTGGAAGCGCGTTGATCTACATCGAACTGCACACAATGACGTCATTCTTCGGCATCGCGTCGGCGCTTTGTTTCACGCTGTTCTTCTGGAGCAAGTTCCTAGGCGGTACGGCAGACGTCTTAGAGATCGTGCTGTTTGTGTTCGGAATCGGGTTGATCCTGATGGAGATTTTCGTAGTTCCAGGATTTGGCATCTTTGGCATTTCCGGCGCGCTCGCAATCTTTGCAGCTCTAGTTCTGGCAAGCCAAACATTCGTTTTGCCGACCACAAGTTCTGAACTTGGCCAGATGACTCAGTCATTGGGAACAATGAGCGTCGCGCTGGTATCTGTCATCGGCGTCGCGATGTTGATCAGTAAGTACTTGCCTGAAATGCCACTGCTCAAGCACCTGATCCTCACACCTCCAAGCATGGTCGGAGATATCGACGGCCCGAGACTTCGCCCTGATTTGGCCGACTCTACGATGGCTGCGAGCCTCGAAAGTTTATTGCACCGAGAGGGCGAAGCATTCACGACATTACGGCCTGCTGGTAAAGCCCGGTTTGGCGAACAAGTGGTCGATGTGCAAAGCCGAGGAGACTACATCGACGCGGGGCAAAGAGTTGTCGTTTCCGAAGTCTCAGGTAATAAGGTCATCGTTCGGCGAGCGTAGAAGAGTCGCGCAGCGCATTTGACGGAGCACGTTTTCAATGCGACCTGACTCGCTCTTTGAACGCTTAATGACTCGCTTGGTCTTTCTCGACAAGCCGGCCCTTGTCCAAATGCAAGACGCGGTCTGCTCGAGCGGCAGCCCGCGGATCGTGGGTCACCATGACGATGGTCTTCTTAAGCTGTGTCCGTAGCTCGCAGAGCAGGTTCAAGATTTCTTCAGCCGACTTCGCATCAAGATCACCCGTAGGCTCGTCGGCGACGATCAACGCCGGATCGGTAACGATCGCGCGTGCGATGCCGACTCGCTGTTGTTGTCCACCGGAAAGTTGGCCCGGCCGATGATGGAGGCGATCAGATAGACCGACAATATCCAGGGCCGTCAACACTTGCTGCTTTCGTTGCGATGCCGACAAGGGCAATAGTAACAGCGGTAACTCCACATTCTGGTATGCCGTTAGTACGGGCAGCAGGTGATAAAACTGGAACACGAAGCCAAGATTTCGAGTCCGCCACGCAGCCAATTGGCTTTCGCTGAGATGCGAGATTTCCGTGTCGCCAACCCAGACTGAGCCGGATGTCGGTTGATCGAGCCCAGCAATCAGGTTCAATAACGTTGTCTTGCCAGAACCGCTGGGCCCCATCAGACCAAGGAATTCGCCTACAGGAACTTGCAGCGACAGACCGTTGAGCACTTCAACTTTTTCGCTCCCTCGTTGAAACGACTTTGTAACGTGATCAACGCGGACGCAAATGTTCTGTGAGTTCGACATCAAAAGTCCTTCCGATCGGCCCTGCTAACGGATGCTGCCCAAAACGTCTTGAGATCGAGTCGTCGGCAGTTTCCGGGAAAGTCCATGTAGTCGAAGCATACGTTGAATTCAAACCTACGACGAATTCGAGGCTGCTCTCGCCAATCCACCGCGACTCGCCTGGACCTTGCCACTAAGTTTCTGACAGACTCCGCGCAGCTCAACATCTGGAAATATCAACGCATCTCAAGAACCACTACGACACGCAGAACGATTTGTTCGAGGCGGTACAATTTTGGAACCACAGGACCGGCATCAGTTTTTGAATTTCTCTGGCTTGGTGCTGGGCGGTTTAGCGTTGATTGCCTTGGGACTCGGGTGGGCCGTTGGAATCGACCCGCTGTCTAACTGGTCTTGGAACTGGCGTGCAATTGCCTGGGGCATTGTCGGCACTATTCCGCTTTTTGCGCTCTTTGCCACCGTGTTTTACCTTCCTTTCCCAGCGTTCCAAACGATTCGCAAATTCTTGTCGACTGAATTAGCTCCATCACTGGCGTTGCTTACTTGGTACGACTTGATTCTCTTGGCTCTGCTAACCGGAGTTTCTGAAGAACTTCTCTTTCGCGGCTTGCTTGAGCCGTGGATGTCGTCCGCAAGATTTCCTGAGAGCGGTCGAGTTGGAAGCAGTTTGCTGTTTGGGCTCGCCCATCTCGTAACGCCAGCGTATGGGCTGATCACGTTCGTCGCCGGGCTTTACCTGAGCTGGCTGATGACGTGGGTTGATCCGCCAAACCTCTTGGTTCCCATCGTGACTCATACGGTTTACGACTACGGCGGATTCTTGATCATCATCTGGTTACACCGTCGTCAGCAGACAGCCTAATCTTTGAAATCCCATCAGTGTGAGACGCTACGAAAGTTCGACAAGCCTGGACCGAACGCCAACCGCGTACGTTGGAAGATATAAAACGGACCAAATTGAATTGAGCTAATGAAGCAGCCCGGCTGCTGAAGAGCGGCCGGGCTGCACTGCAAAACGAGTTCTTTCGGCTTGCACCGATCGAGGATTATCCAAACAGCGCCGTCACGGCATCCGCCTTGACGAGGTCGCGAGGTTGGTTCAAGTGGTTGTAGACCACTGTTCGCGGGTTGATACCGACTGCGTGATAGATCGTCGCAAGCAGTTCACCTGGATGAACTGGGTTATCAACGGGTGACGAAGCGGTCTTGTCGGACTTGCCGTGAACGTAGCCTCGCTTGATCCCAGCGCCGGCCATCAGCGCGGTATAGCAGTACGGCCAGTGATCGCGACCATCAGCCGTGTTGCTGTTGCCAGAGGTGCTGACACCGCGTTTCGGGCTTCGACCGAACTCACCGACAGCAATGACCAAAGTATCTTTCAACAGGCCACGTTGATCGAGATCTTCCACAAGACTCGCCAAACCGGAGTCGAGCATTGGCCCTGATTGCTTCTTCATTCGGTCAGGCAATCCCGTGTGAACGTCCCACGAATGATTGTCTGAGTTCGCGACTTTCGGCCAGTTGACTTCGACAACTCGCGTACCGGCTTCGATCAAGCGTCGAGCAAGTAAGCAGCTTTGGCCGAAGGTGTTCATGCCGTATTTATCTCGCAGCTCTTTAGGTTCGGCAGAAAGATTAAACGCCTCACGAGCCTTACCGGAAATCACGAGGCTCAGAGCCTTATCGTAGTATTCACCAAGAGCGTACTTGCCGGTTGAGCGTTCGAGATCCTTCATTCCTTCGAGCACTTGGTCTCGTAGCTTCGCGCGTCGTTCCATGCGATCGACGGCGACCCCAGCTCGCAATTGCAAATCGTCGACAGCGATCCGCTCCATCTTGGTCAGATCCATGTCGTCGCCGGGCGGATAGAGGTAATACGGATCGAAGGCTCTACCAAGGAATCCAGCAGTCCCAGCCTTACCGATGACATTCGATTCTTGAAGTGGCCGAGGCATCATCACGAACGGCAACATTGGAACGTCGCTTGGCTTTAGGCGAACGATATTGCTACCGAAGTTCGGAAAATCTTTCGGGCTCGGAGGCTCAAGCTGTCCCGATGGACTTACTTTGTCCGCAGTGTACCCGGTCAGCATCTGATAGATCGCTGCCGTGTGATTGAAGAGCCCCACTGGGGTGTAGCTCATCGAGTGAATCATCGTCGCGCGGTCCGTGACCTTGGCGAGATTTGGCAGCAACTCGGTGAATTGCAGGCCAGGAGTTTTCGTGTCGATGTTGCCGAAAACTGACTTCACATTCTCCGGCACATCGGTCTTGGGATCCCACAACTCAAGGTGGCTCGGACCACCTTGCAGGTAAACC
>CAIJTL010001023.1 GCA_903823545.1 uncultured Planctomycetaceae bacterium | reverse complement strand
TTGCTGGAGAAATTCCAACTGGAAGACGAGAAGCTTGAGAACCTAATCGACCGAGTCCGTGCCTTGCTGGCAGAAGCCGAGCATGGTCGGGATGCGGCCTATACCGAAGCGGAATCGACGGCGGCGGCTGCCGTGCAAATGGCTCCCAATGTCGGCGTCGCCAACTCCTCCAGCTTCAATGCGGAGGCAGCCTATCAACTGAATCAAGCATTCCGTCTGCGAAACATGCGAGCGGACAAGTTCTTGGCCACTTTGGAACAAGTTGAACTGTCTCACGTGCCATTCCCGGACGAACCACCAGTACTCTTTCCTGCTCCAGAGATTTGGAAACAGTTGACCGAACGTCGTAAACAATACGCGTCAGTCGATCTGCACAAATCGAGTCCGGCGGAGCGACGCATTGCCGCTTCACTCGACGAGCAAACGGAAGTCAACTTTACCGATAGCCCACTCACTGACGTTGTGGCCTACCTTCAGGATTATCACAACATCCCCATCATCCTCGATAGCGCCGCGTTGTCGGATGCTGGGATTGCAACTGACACTCCTGTTACCCGAACGTTGGCGGGGGTCAAGTTGCGAAGCGCGCTGAAGATCATTCTGCAACCGCTCGCATTGGCCTACGTCATCGAAGATGAAGTGATGAAGATCACAACGGCTGAAAAAGAAAACGAGAAGTTACAAACTCGCGTTTATCCTGTCGGTGATCTCGTTGTGGTGTTGATGGCACAACAAGCTGGCGGTGGCGGTCTTGGTGGTGGCCAACAAGGTGGCCAGCAAGGTGGATTTGGTGGCGGTGGCCAGCAGGGTGGTGGTGGCTTTGGTGGCGGTGGCGGTGGATTCGGCGGCGGTGGAGGTTTCTTCAATGTTCCCGCGAATGCCCCCGGCCAGAAAGCGAATGCAGCTCCATTCAACAATCAGAAAGTCAACGAAGCAAAAAAAAAGCCCAACGCCAAGAAGTGACGTTGATCAACTTCGTCGATGATTCTCGGCTTGCACAGATTGATTCTGGAAAACCAGGATCTATCAAATCGAAATCCACGAGGGGCGAAGCGGCAAAGAAAACAAATCGGGAGAGTCCGCCATCAAACGCGGGCTCTCCCGCTGTCATTGATGGCTCGAAGAAACCGCCGTCAACCACTCAATCAACAAAGCCGAAATTGCCCAAGCTCGACGAAGGAACGCCACGCGAAATCTGGCAACGTTATTTCAAAGAACAAAAGCCGAAACCCGCCGAGGTTGCTGAGACTGTCCGGTGGCTGCATCAGGAACGGAAGCACGAGCATACGATTGCATGCATCGAGACGGCATTGATCCATTCGCAGCCTCAACCTTGGATGTACGAAGTCCTCGCGCTGTCGATGGACCTAGCAGGTCGCCCGAAGAGTGACGTTGAACGAGTCATGTTGTCGGGTGTCGATTTTACGGCGGCATCGCTGCCAGACATGCTCGGCTCAGCCGCTTATCTTAAGCGACTTGGCTTTGGCCAACGTGCATTGAGCCTGTATCAACAAGCCGCACGAGTCGCTCCGAACCAACCAGAGCCATACATTTTGGGCCTGCGAATCGCTCGCGATTTGAACGATGCTGCCGGTGTCGAATGGGGGGCAACGGGCGTCTTGACGAATGTCTGGCGATCGGACTTTGAGATTCATCACAAAGAGGCTGAAAACATCGCCGCAGTTGCCGAGGAGTCGTTACGAAAAGCGAGCAAAGTGACTGAGGCGGACTCGCTGAAGGCCGCCGTCGCCATCGCTCGTCAGCGAGACCTCATGATCAAGCTAAGTTGGTCTGGAACCGCCGACTTGGACTTAAGCGTTGAGGAACCCAATGGCGGCGTTTGCTCGTTCGATAATCCATTCACACAAGCTGGTGGCGCACACACACACGATGGTTACGGGCCTCACGGCGAGAACTGCTTTGAGGAATACATCTGCGCCAAAGGATTACCGGGCGACTATGTCGTCCGCGTGAGTCCAATTACTGGTGACGTTGTTGGCCGCCGAGCCGAACTTACCATACGACGCTATGTCGGAACTCCCGACGAAACGACGAAAACCATCAGTATTGAAATTGGTGACAAGGACAAGGTCATCAAGCTGTCGCTCAATGAAGGCCGCCGCGAAACATTGATGGATAAGCCGGCAACGACGTTACCGGTTAGAGCAGTGCCTCGCACAGATGCGAACGATCCAGCGCAAGTCACAATCTCTCGACAAGTCCTGGGCCCCAACGTGGGCGGCGGAGCGGTGGCACGCAGCGGAGCGATCGGTTTCCAACCGGTTATCCGACAGATTCCAGATGGCATCGGCTTAACCGGAATGGCCATCGTTTCTGGTGATCGACGCTACGTAAAAATGTCATTGGCCCCACTCTTTCAAACGGTG
>CAIJTL010001022.1 GCA_903823545.1 uncultured Planctomycetaceae bacterium | reverse complement strand
GGCATCTCAAGAGAAAAGAATCTCCCCGCGACTTGGTCTCCCGATGATGACGGCGAGAACTTGATTTGGAAGAGCGATGCGCTTGGTACCCGCTCTACGCCAATTGTGCTCAATGGTAAGCTCTACACAGTCTGCCGACATGAACCAGAGACCACAAAAGAAGGCGAAAAGGTAGTCTGTGCTGACGCAGCGACCGGCAAGATCCTGTGGGAGAACATCCACAATTTGTTCCTCACTGACGCACCCGCTGAACGAGTTGGTTGGTCAAGCGTCGTGGGTGATCCGGCAACCGGACACATTTATCTGCAAGGACTCTGCGGCGTCTGCAAGTGCATCAATGGCGAGACTGGCAAGACGATCTGGGAACATTCTCTGAGCGAAGAGTACGGCATCCTCAGTACGTATGGCGGACGCACCAACTTTCCAATCGTGTTCGAAGACCTTGTCATCGTCAGTGGTGTCATGACCGGCTGGGACGATTATGCGATTCCCGCTCACCGCTATGTCGCGTTTAACAAAACGACTGGCGAAGCAATTTGGATTCAGACCACGAAGGTCCGGCCGGAAGATACGACTTACAGCACACCGTTCTTAACAGTCATCGACGGGCAAGCCGCGATCGTAGCGGGAGCGGGTGACGGATCGATCTATGCGATTCAACCGCGCACCGGAAAAATCATCTGGCGATTCGACGCCTCGACTCGCGGCATCAACACGCCGCCGATCGTCATTGACGGTGTCGTCTACGGTGGTCATGCCGAGCAAATGGCGAATGACCCTTCCACACTCGGAGCGATCTTCGCATTCAAAGCAACTGGATCGGGCGATATCACCAACTCGAAAGAGAACCTCTTGTGGATGGTTCCCCGAGTGGCGATCGGACGCAGTGCGCCACTATTGGTTGACGGTCGGCTCTACTACATCGACGACGCGGCGCAGATGTCGATTGTCGATGCGAAGAAGGGGAAAGAAGTCGGTAAGTTCAAACTCGGTCGCATCATGTTCGGTAGCTCGGTCTACGGCGACGGGAAGATTTTCGTCGGCGAGATCGGCAAGTTCTACATCCTGGAACCGGACCCGAAATCAGCGAAGGGTGTGAAGGTCCTCAGCCAAGTCCGCTTCAGTTGTGAGATGATTGCTTCGCCGATCATCTCTCACGGCCGGGTCTACATCCCAACGATGGACACGCTGTATTGCATCGGGTTGAAAGACGCAAAACCGTCTTCCGATCCGCAGCCAGCAGCACTTAAAGAAACTGATGCGAAGGCCGACCAGAAGGTCGCTCAGGTTCAAATCACTCCGGTCGAGGCTTTGATTCATCCGGGAGAGCCACTTAAGTTGAATGTGAAATTATTCAACGCGAAGGGGCAGATCGTCACGGCCAACGCGACGCCCAAATTCACTGTCGAAGGAGTCGGCTCTGTCAACGACACAGGTGAGTTCTCCGCACCGAAGGATGCGGCACATGTTGCGGCGAAGATCACCGCTGAAGTTGATGGAGTGAAGTCAACGATGGCTCGGGTGCGAGTTGTTCCACCGCTGCCGTGGAAGTTCGATATCTCAGATAAGCAAGTTCCAGTGACTTGGATTGGTGCTCGTTATCGACACCAAGTTCGCGCCATCGAAGAGAATCCGGCGCTTGTGAAGATCACGACGATTCCAAAAGGAACTCGCAGTCAAAGTTGGATGGGTCAGCCTAGCCTTCACGACTACACGATTCAGTCCGACTTCAAAGTCTCGATCAAGGATGGCAAGCAGCCGGATGTCGGTGTGATCAATCAACGTTACACGCTCGCATTGATGGGCGCGCATCAGAAGTTGCAAATCCGCTCGTGGACCGCTCGTGTGGAGCTCCGGTTCGCACGGACGATCAAATTCGCCTGGGAAGCCAACAAGTGGTACACAATGAAGTTCCAAAGCGAGAACAAAGACGACCGAGTCATTCTGCGCGGCAAAGTTTGGCCGAAGGGTGAACCGGAGCCGAGCGACTGGACCATTGAAGCCGCAGATCTCACCCCAAACACGATCGGAAGTCCCGGCTTGTTTGGCAACGCGAGCGATGCAGAAATTCTGATCGACAACATCGAAGTCACTCCCAACAAGTAATCGGTGCCTCATTTCCGTAGTGCGGCAAAACCGCAACTACGTAGCCGTCACGTACTGCGTGGCGAGCCGGACGCTCACCAAATCGTTGTGAAACGTTCGGCTAAGTAAACTGGCCTCAGAGAAAAAGGATTGCCATGAAACTCGCTTGGAAACTTACAACATCCGCGATACTTAGCACGACGTTGATCGGCTGTGCCAAGGAAGTTCCGCCTCCGTCACCTCCACCCGTGATCGATCTCGGCTCATCAACGGATTCCGCAGCCCCAGCTGGTAACAGCGAACCGGAATCAAAAAAGGATGACGCGAGCGACAAAGACAAAGCTGCGAGCGAAGAAAAGCCAAAGGCTGGTGACGGAAAACCTGAGGCGGATGCGCAAAAAGCGGATGCTGACACAACTAAGCCGGACGTGGACAAG
>CAIJTL010001021.1 GCA_903823545.1 uncultured Planctomycetaceae bacterium | reverse complement strand
TCTATCTTCGCTTTCTGAAAGTGACAGCATGTCATCCAGACGACGGTACATTCCGGATGTCACCTCGACCCTGTCAGCGTTCGCGTTTTTGGCGGTGCTTGGATTGGCGGGCGAAGTCATTTCACAGGAAGCGAAGCCAACTGAGGCTGCTGCTCCTGCGGCAACGGCGCCTGCTCCGGCCGCCTCCCCCGCTGCGATCACTCCAGCGGCTGAAGCACCGGCCGGTACCGCACCTGCGGCGGCCCCGATGCCAGCAGCGGGCGAAGCGGAGAAGCCCAAAGAGGAGCCCGTTCTAAAGGAAGGTCACTCGACTCATGGCGAAGTCTTTAATGAAGGTCCTCGCCAGGCCGCTTATTTGATGAACGGCGTGGGGGTCGTCCGATTTCCGGTGACGACCGCCAACGAGGAAGCTCGTAAGTTTGTTGAGCAAGGCGTGGCTCAGTTGCACGGGTTCTGGTACTTCGAATCGGAACGATCATTTCGCCAAGCTGCGATGCTCGACCCTGAATGCGGAACCGCCTACTGGGGCATGGCGATGTCCAATCGAGGCAACGAGAAACGTGCTCAGGGATTTATCGCCGAGGCCGTGAAGCGTAAAGAAAAAATGTCGCGCCGGGAGAAGCTTCTGATCGAAGCCTTCGAACGATTCATCAATGCAAAACACGAAAAGGACGAAGAGAAGAAGACACGCTCCAATCGCTATGTGTCAGATCTGGAAGATGTTTTGCTGGAGTTCCCGGAAGACATCGAGACGAAAGCGTTCCTCTGTGAGTTCTTCTGGTCGGGCAAGCGTGACGGTCTGGATATGCCGTCGAATCTTTCTGTCGATGCAATGATTCAGGATGTGCTCGATAAAGAACCGCTGCATCCGATCCATCACTATCGCATTCATCTGTGGGATGGCAAGAAGCCGGAAATGGCTCTGCAGTCCTCTGCGCTGGGAGGCATGGCGGCTCCGGCGATTGCTCACATGTGGCATATGCCCGGGCATATTTATTCACGGTTGCATCGCTACCACGACGCCGTCTATCAACAGGAAGCGTCGGCTCGAGTTGACCATGCGCATATGATGAAGGATCGAGTTCTCCCGGATCAGATTCACAATTTTGCGCACAACAATGAGTGGTGTATTCGCAATATGATTTCGATCGGGCGGGCTCATGAAGCGGAATCGCTGGCTCGCAATATGCTGAGCCTGCCCCGGCATCCGAAGTATAACCACATAGGCAAGTCGGGCAGTTTCAAATACGGTCGTGAGCGACTGCTGGAAGTACTGCAGGCCTTTGAACAGTATCCGCAGATCGCAGCCTTAAACGGCACCGTGTGGATGGAAGACACCGGCGACAAGGAAGAAGATCTCCGTCGCGACCGCGCGATTGGATCAGCGTTCGCGGTGTTGGGGAAGACAGCCGAAGCCGCGACGGTGCGTGATCGTATCCAGAAAATGCAGGACGCGGAGAAGTTGAAACAACAGGAAGCTGCAGCAGAAGCCGAAAAGAAAGCACGCGAAGCCAAGTCTGATGATAAG
>CAIJTL010001020.1 GCA_903823545.1 uncultured Planctomycetaceae bacterium | reverse complement strand
TGCTTTACGCTCGATTCAGAGACCCAACGACGTGGGCCTGGATGACCCACGAGAGCCTCGAAAGCGTGGCGTCAGCGGCGGAATCGGAAACTCCGGTGACTGCGGCCTCAGATCCAGTAGCGGCGAAATCGACGACTAACTCTGCTGTCGCGAATAAGCCGGAGACGATTGTTCCTGGCCCCAATGAAGAAGATGGTGACGCGCTACTTAAGCTTCGAAAGTCGCTCGGAGTGGTGGAAGATAAGGCGCCGTTGCAACCACATGAAATGCTCGCCTATTGGCAATTGATGGCTTGGTCCCGTACTCGCCCATTCGCGGACTTTGAAAAGACGGCACAACGAGATGTCCCCTTCGCTCAACTCTGGGCCGAACCGGACCTATTTCGAGGTCACGCCATTCGCCTGCGGATGCATGTGCGACGGATTTTGAAATTCACCGTCGAAAAGAATCCGCTCGAACTCAAGGAGGTTTTTGAACTCTGGGGCTGGACGGAGGACTCTCGATCTTACCCGTTCGTGGTCGTCCTTCCTGAACTCCCCTCAGGCTTGAAAGTTGGCACGGATGTCAGTGGCGAAGTGGTCTTCGTGGGTTATTTTTTGAAGTGGATGAGCTATCAAACCTTTGACACGAAAAAGGTGAATTACTCACCTTTGCTCGTTGGACGTTGTCGAACGGTTGCTGCTGCTGGTCCACGCTCTGCGGCCTCTGGCTGGGAGGCCGCGTTTCTGGTGATCGCTGCTGGTATCGGAGTTCTGGGTTTCACGAGTTGGTACTTCTTGAATTCCAGCAAGCGAGGTCGGCTGGCACTGCCACCATCGGCCACGCTTCCTGATTCGTTGCCCGAATCATTCTTCAAAACGGCCGATCAGGAACCGAGCCCAAACGACTCGCCTGCTGATACAAATCCTCGACCGGCATGGCTGCCCGTCGAGCCTTCGCCAGCAGTCATCGGCAAAGAATAGAGATTTCAGGTTCCACTCAATTGGCCTGATGCGTTAAACCCCGCTGAACCCGGTTCTGCGGGGTTGATTTCTATCTTGAGTGATCACAAAACAGAATCGTGATGGAGCACGTTGTGGAACTTGCGAAGCAACTGGTCGACTTATTGCTGCACTTTGACCGACATCTCGAAAAGATGCTCGATTGGATGGGGCCGTGGACTTACGTCGTTTTGTTTGTGATCGTTTTTTGCGAAACTGGACTCGTCGTCACTCCGTTCCTGCCTGGTGACTCATTGCTGTTTGCGGCGGGAGCCATCGCGGCAACTCACGGCCTTTCGCTGCCGGTGTTGTTAGTCGCCCTGGCGGTGGCGGCAATCTTGGGCGACGCCATGAATTACTTGATCGGCGCGAAATTCGGCGAGCGGTTTTTGGCGACGCAAAAGATCCCGTGGATTCGCAAAGAGCATCTCGATCAAACACATCGTTTCTTTGAACGATATGGAAACAAGACAATCGTTATTGCTCGCTTCGTACCGATCGTTCGGACGTTCGCCCCGTTCGTGGCTGGTATCGGCAAAATGAGCTACCGCCAATTCGCGGTCTATAACATCGTTGGCGGTTGTGTGTGGGTATTGATCTGCACGATGGTCGGATATCTGTTTGGCAACATCCCGATTATCAAGAAGAATTTTTCGGCAGTTGTCCTCGGTATTGTTTTCGTGTCTGTACTGCCAATCGTTTGGGAGTTAGTCGCCGGATATCTCCGCAACCGCAAAACGAAAGCATCAAGTAATTCTGTGAATCCCTCATGATGTGTGATCTTCGACGTTTTGTAGTTTCCGTGGCTACTTTGCGAGGGAACTCAAACGTTTAAATGCATCTACTGTCATTGGGCGTCTTCCGCTAGAAGTTATTTCGATACGAAATTACCAACCAGATGAGTTAGTGAAGGCTTCGGGACGTCTCGCGTGGAAATTCGCTCGCTCGCCTTGGACTATTTCGAATTCGCTCCCCAAAACTGACGCCAACAGAACGAACAAAACGCCGCTTAAGGATGAGCGGTATTGACTCCTGAATGATCGCCGCGGAAAGGAATCTCGGTGGACTCCGATCGGCCTGATATTGCGGACTTTCTCAAGGAAATTGAGGAGGTCGATACTGCCATAAGACCGAATGGCCTCGCCTCGTTCGAAGGTCTGGGATCGTGGCGATCGTCTGGTCGATTTTGGCTTCTGTCGCTCTCGATCCATGCGTTGTTGCTTGCGGTCGCGTTTGCGTTCGGAGGATCGCGACCGTATGGGCGAGGTGGCAATCCTGAAGGTCTCTTCTTTTCAGCGTCGTTCACCATTGGTGATGGAACTTCATCGGAAAGAGCGAGTGGATACAGCGAGATAGACACGACGATCTCCGGTGAGTCCGAGCTCGCGGTCACATCGAATTCGCCGTTTCGTTCGACATCGTCGAACATGGCGAAGCGGCCCTTGTTGACGTTGAGCCCCGCTGATCCAGAATCCGTCTTCAATGCGGATGCCACTGATTCACTGACGGCAGAGCTCGCGTCGCTGTCCAACGCCTCGACAGTTCGACAAAAGCCACCGCAGCGTCTTATGAACGCAACGCAGTCAAAATCACCCCGCACCCTGCCGCCTGCCGCTCACGAGCAAGAACAAGTTGACGAAATTCCGCGATACGATTTCGCCTCGGTCTCGCCTCGTGCCGCGCTGAATGGAAACGAGCCTCAAGAGATCGGTGACGACATTCATGCGGCGACTTCTACCAACGGCCAAAAAAACCAAACGAAGCGAAGGCCGGGAAGCGGCGGTGGCCAAAATGGCAACAGCGACGGTGGAGTCGTTAAGGGAACTGCTGATGGAGTCCGAACTACCTTTTTCGGAATCGGTGCCAGGGCGAAGCGATTCGTCTACGTCATCGATGCGTCAGAAAGCATGCACCAACATCGAGCCATGCAGGTGGCTCGCGACGAATTATGGGAAAGCCTTCAAGAGCTCACCGAATCAGCGGCTTTTCAGATTCTCTTCTTCAACCTCAAACAGCACCCGCTTTGTCGTCGTGGTGAACGCCCCAAAATATTGGCCGCAACAGCCAGTAATCTCCGTCTCGCGAAGCAATTCTTAAACGGCATTCAACCGGACTCAGGAACTGATCGACTCGCTGCGATCA
>CAIJTL010001019.1 GCA_903823545.1 uncultured Planctomycetaceae bacterium | reverse complement strand
CGACACGTCTGTTGCAAGTAACAGACGGCAAGCACAGCAGACACTCAGCAATTGGCGACGAGAATTGGATCAATCCGAATCCACTGATTCAGATAACGGTACGGAGACCATTCCCGCGCCTTCGGAGAAGACGACGGCCTCGTCATCCGATCGCTCGGCCAGAACCCAAAATTCTGGACATATAAGCCAGACGACCTTGGATGAATTTGCGCCAAGCAAGAAGTCACAAGGAGCGGTTCTCAATGGTGACTTAATCATTGATACTTCTAATGCCCCGACTCGCTTTCAAAGAACAGATTCTTCGAGGCAAGGTACCAACAACGAACGCAATGAAAGCGATTCAAACAATCGCAGTCGCCCGAACTCCGCTGCGACGATTGATATTGTTCCAGGAGCGACGCAAAACCGATCACGTCCAGATGGTCAGATCATTTTGCAATCGTTGTCAGATCATGATGTCGAATCGTCAAAAATCGAACCGGCGGTTTATGAGCAGGCGGCACCCGAAGCGCCGAGTGATGGTTTGCTGCCACTGCTGATTGCTCCAGCGGATGCGGGTGATGTCACAAACGAAAACCAGACTTCGTCCGAAGCGTCTGGGCCACGACTCACTCTTCTGGACAGCGATCCCGCGATTCAGCAGGCTGCCGCCAAACAAAGGGAGTCGGAGTCCCCCGTTTGGAACTCAGGCGAGCAAAAGAAATCAGCCTTAGGCAGAGGAACCTCGATGCTAGCCATCGGAGGAATCGTGACGGCGGCATTGATTGGTCTTGGAATCCGCCGTCGGAAAGAGGAGCTTGTCCCCGTTCCCGTACGAGTCCCAACCCCTGAGCCGATGCGAGTTGATAGTCCCTACGATCCTACGACCTGGCCTCGCGGTTGATTCCGAATTGTTGCTGTTATCGGTTCCCTCCTTGTGACGTTGTGAACTCGCCGATTGAGCCGTGCAACACAGGCAAGCGAACAAAAACCGCGTGCCATTGCGACACGGCATTCTTGTTTTATGGCGGGGTACCTCTGGGCATCCTGCTGTCGGTGATGAAATCGGTTCTGTCGTCACGACCGGTCTCGTGCTGCTGTTGCGCAGTGAGAAATCAGTGACACCAAGCAGTGGACGGTCTCAAAGCTGACCTATTGTTGTGCGACTTGAGGTGAGCCGGTTCCGTCCGGATTACTCAATCTCAACAACGTCTCAACGCCCATTACGAACGTCCCAGCATTGAGTGAAATGCCAGGATTGTTGCATTTGAGCGACACTCAGCAACACCGCACACATCAAGGAGCGACAACATGGCAGGCGACCCCTGGAGCCGTCCAACTTTGCAAGATCTACGAGCAGTTTTGGATAGCATTGAGCAATCCGATCCAACGCACGATCGTGCAGCAGAGCGACTGGAACTGTCCGTTCCCGCCGAGGTAATCACTGCTCGCGGTTCGAGCATTCCTGCGATGACTCGTGAAATCAGTAGATTTGGAATTGGGTTATTGCATCGCGGGTCGGTTTCAGCTGGTGAAATCACCGTCAAGATGGCAAGCGACACTCGTGAGTACCGTTATCGTGTGATGCTTGAGTGGT
>CAIJTL010001018.1 GCA_903823545.1 uncultured Planctomycetaceae bacterium | reverse complement strand
GCGAGGTTCTACGACGCGGCGAATGGACGGCTGGTGGGACTCGATCCGTACTTTGGCGACGGCTTACGTCCGACGACGTTCAACAAGTATGCCTACACGTCAGGCGATCCGATTCGATTCACAGATCCTTCGGGGATGTCTGAGCTGATCGGCATGTTAATGTCGATGAGCGTCGGACTCTCAAATCGAGGGAAAGAATCAGGCGGCAGCCTCAGCGTCCTAAATTCCGTGTATCGAGCGAAGGATGGCATCGATTATGTCTACGGAGTGGCAGGTATTTGGGCAGACTTGGCGACTGGCAATTACGCGGGGGTCGCCAAGTCATTACTTGGTGTCGATGCCGGTGAAATCAAAAAGATCAGCAACGAATTGCTCAGTAAGAATCTGACCAATTTTGCGATATCGAGCCTGATCGGCCTTGGTGCACCAATCACCTTGAGTTTGGATCTACCTGACACTGGAAAGCTCGGTAAGGCACTCAGATGGGTGAAGAACTGGATTGGCAAAAGCGATAATGCACAGGAGGTGATTGGCGAGGTTGCGGCGTATTTGATCGCAAGGCTGATGAATTTTGTAAGTCCTGACCTTAAGACTCCCAAAGTTCACGGTCCAGATTTTTGGTTGAAGCAACAACAATACGGGTTCTGGGGAGTTGTTGAAGCGAAAGGAGGCAGGAGTAAACTCAGCCGAAAGGAGACGAGTTATGGCTTCCAAATGGACCATCAGTGGATTGGCCATTGGTATGAAAAGCTCGGTAAGGACAACGAACTGCGTTCTGATGACGGAAAAAAACTGTTGAATGACTACCAAGCTGGAACACCAATCATGGCGGCAGTTGTCAGTTTGAATTTGGATCGAAAAGACTCCGAACTCAAAATGGCCGTACAAGCATGGACTGCCAATGCGGCGGCGTTCAACAAATGGCAAGGTTTCTAACTCAAGGCAAAACCTATGAAACAAAAGAACCACGAAAGATTGGGACTGGTGTGGGATTATCCCAAATCGGTAACTGAGATTATTACGCAGGTCCGAGAGCAAGATGCCGTATCAGCCAAGTTGGAAGGTTTCCGTCCGAGAATCGCTCGCGTCCAAAGAAAGCTCTTTTATCCGGCATTACGGCATTTAGATTTTGGCCCGATCTCAGTTGACGATGTGCGTCATGAGTGCGAACAGGGTGTGGAATTGAGTCTGGAGTACTTCAATGAAAAATGGTGGCGTCCGGAAACGCTGGCTCGACGGGGTATGACTGAGAGTGAGATCGAAGCGTTCAATGTTGGTAACATCCTTGGCCTCGATAAGAGCCTGAGCAATCGAAAACTGAAATGGTACGACGTGCTGGTGAGTGCCCTCTTTCTTGGTGGACTTGTGGGACGCTGGGCTGATCTCGCCAAGATTTGTTCCTGGTTCGACGCAACCATCGAACCAGAATTCAAGGCGGGGGAAATCGAAGACGAGTATCAGCAACTCTTCATCTGCATCGCGGGCAGTTTGAGTCCGCAACCCATGACGGGGGCAACGGAGTTACTGGCGAAAGTCAAAAAATGTCGCACGAAACGTCCTCGCTTGCTTTGCGCCGCTTGGGAAGCCGCGAACGCAGCAGATCAATCGGCCTTCGACAAGGCGTTCAAGGAAACCGTTACTCAATTCCTTTCTAAGCGCGAGGGAGGCAATATCCATAATTGGGTTGCAAATCATCAATC
>CAIJTL010001017.1 GCA_903823545.1 uncultured Planctomycetaceae bacterium | reverse complement strand
GCGGTCTTGCTGCTGAGTGTTGCGTTTGGTTCCTGCGGAGCGATGAGGTTGTTCGTGGCTCACAATTCAGCCGCCGCCGTTTGACCGGCCATATTTCGATTCCTCTTTTGCCAGCGGCGGCAGTCTTGTCGATGGGGACAACGCGCACCTCGTCGGGACAGGAGCCCGTTATGTCTCGCAAAGGTTTTACGCTGATTGAATTGCTCGTCGTGATAGCGATCATCGCGATACTGATTGCCCTGCTGCTGCCGGCTGTTCAGAACGCTCGCGAAGCGGCGCGGCGATCGCAATGTCGCAACAACCTCAAGCAAATTGGTCTCGCGTTGCACAATTACGAAGGGACGCACCGCGTTTTTCCGATGGGGGTTCTCGGTGCAAACAGTACGGCTTCAGCAACCAACCAACTACATACATGGATGACGATGCAATTGCCGTTCATGGAGCAGGATACCTTGTTGAAGAAGTACAACTTCAACTTGGCATTCAACCACGCAAGCAATGCGGCCGTCGTGTTTACGACGCTGCCAGCCTACTTGTGTCCGTCGCATGATCAATCGCAACCGGTCAGCGGACTCTTCGGTCAAAGCCATTACGCCGCCAACGCGGGAACTCAACCGGGGCAAAATGACGGTTTGCTGTTTCCGTTGTCGAGTGTTGCTTTACGCGATGTTCGGGACGGGACATCACAAACGATCGCTGCCAGCGAAATTGCTTACGACATGGGGGGCTGGGCCTGTGGTGTTGCAGGGGGCGGTGGAGGAGGCGGAGGAGGTGGTGGCGGCGGAGGCACTCAAGGTTATGCAAGGGCAGTGCTTCGCTGGTGGCAGACATTCGGAGCCACACCGTCGTGCAAGTCGGGTATTAATCCGCCCGCTTCAGCGTGTAACGAACGACGCTTTCAGTTATCGAGCTATCACACGAGTGGCGCTCACGCCTTGATGACCGATGGCCAAGTCAGGTTCTTGAACGAGAAGATTGATGCCAACGCGCAACGCAGCTTATCCACCCGTAATGGACGCGAAGTTGTTGGAGAGTTTTAGAAGATCCAGTCCCGTCCTTTAGAACAACTTGAGCCAAACTGCCTAATGAATCCGGCGGTTCAAGCTGCCAGATCGCAAGTTTGGCGATCACCTTTGCATGAAGGCCGACTATTTCATTTGGCGATTTTGCTGGCCAAGCGAAGCGGTCATCGCTTCTTGATCTCGTCTCGAAGTTCGTTCAATTCGGCGCGAACTCGTTGAAGCTCATGCCGCAATTCGTCGAGCGGATCTCCGTGTTTGCTCAATCCTTTTTTCGTTCCGTTCTGTTCGGCAAGTGCTCGTTCGCGAACTTGGTGGAGTTCACGTTCCATCGCCTCGGCACGTCGGGTGGCCTCTTCCGCGACGTCGTGTATACCGGCCGCACGAAGGTTTTCGACAGCGATTTGAATGTGCTTAATTCGCCGCGAGGCGTCTTCCATTCCTTCGGAGACTTTGTCCGATTGCTTGCCATGCTTCGGAGCGAGCTTTCTCCTTTGACGCCCTTCCAATTCAGCAAGCTCGCGTTCGATGGCCGCTTTGTGTTCACGCAGTTTTGCCAGGCCTTCTTCGTTGTTTGTTTCCTTCAGTGCGTGTGCTTTCTCTGTGAGTGCTTTCAACTGCTGACGTAATTCGCTGATCTCGTTATCCGAGCGATTTAATGGTTTCTGATCGTGTCGCTGCGCAGCTTGCAGGAGTTCTTTGATTTCGCGACCAAGCTTTTCTGCCTCTTCCTCGTGGCCGTTCTGTGCCAATTGTTCTGCTTCTTGTTGCATGCGTTTGGCTTTCGCCCGCAGTTCATCTGCCTCTGAAGACCAAGCAACGGCGACTGCACCAGCAACGAGTACAACCGACATCAACGCACGAGCGATTTTCCGCATCTCAAAACCTCAGAAAAATGGGTGGCGCTAATAAGAGGTTCAACGTCTTACGACGAACTGGGCGGGATCGTACCTGAGGCGAGCTTTCAAACAACGTTGAAGCTTCTCACTGCCGTTGTGATCGGTCCTCGATCGACACATCAACGAAACGACCGAAGGTCTCCTGATGGCTTCAGAAGACCTTCGGTCAATAATAGTGCCTCAGTCGACAGCGAACTCTTGAGCGATGTCTGACTTCGTTGCTTGAGTCGTTGAAATCAATCTGTTGCACGATTTGAGAAGAGTCGGCGACCTTCGAGTTGATCGCGAGCGACGTCGAGTGCTTTACGAATGTCCGGATCTTCGTCGAGTGAATTTGCCATTGGACCACGGTGCAGCACGACGTGTTCGGGGAGTTCAACCTCGATGTCTGGCTTCACTCCGATCTTGCCGAGAGTCTTTCCAGCAGGCGAGTAAAACTTGGCGGTGGTGAGTCGAAGCCCGACGTTTCGTTGAACTGGGAAGATGCTTTGAACAGACCACTTACCGTAAGTTTTGCGACCGACAATCGTGCCGCGCTGATGATCTCGGATGGCACCGGCGACGATTTCGCTGGCGCTGGCACTGTTCTCGTCCGTCAGCAACACGATTGGAACGTTCGAGGAATTTTGACGACGAGCTGAGTACGACCAGTTTTGATCCGTCGTTCGACCTTTGGTGGAAACCAGCACGCCGTTATCGATGAAGCGATCGAGCACTTCGACTGCGGCGGTCAGCAATCCACCAGGATTTCCACGCACGTCCCAAATCAGCAATCGCAATCCCTGACGATTGAGTCGTGCAAGAGCGTCATCCAATTCAGCAGGTGAACTCTTTTGGAAGCCAGTCATTTGGATGTAACCGATACCGCGTGACTCATCGACCATCTTTACGACGGGGATGCTCTTCACTTGAACGGCGCGTCGGACAACATTGACCGAACGACGATCAGCAGCGGAGAGTCCGCTTAGGTCGAGTCGCACTCGGCTATTTGGAGTTCCCTTGAGCTTGCCTGCCGCTTCGTCGGTCGACATGTTGCGGCAGTCGATGCCGTCAATCGCGACGATGTAATCACCGACATGCAAGCCTGCTTCAGCGGCCGGACTTTCTGGAAGGACATTAACCAGATACAGCCCCCGGCCGGCTTCCGCTTTCATCTCGATACCGAGTCCCACGAACTCGCCGTCGATGTTGTCGTAGAGGTCGCTCAATCGATCGGGAGTCAAGCAGTTGCTGTAGTCGTCCAACGCATTACAGCCGCCAAAAAGGTATTCCATGACGACCGCTGTTCCATTCAGGCCAGTTGTTTGTTCGGCCATCGTGGCGACTTCGCTCACGGTTTGGTGAGCGGCAAATCCGCCATTGAGCGGCTTGTTCCAGTAGTTCTTGCGAAGCGTTTCTCGCAAACGAGCAATCGAATCGCGTGTGTTCTGGCGACTGTTACGATCTGGCAGATGGTGATCCAGAAATCGCTCGCTGGCCAACGCCAGATAGAGGCTCTCGGTTCCATGAGCCACGAATGATGTCGAACTCAGTGGGTCGACAAAGCTCGATTTAATTTTGTTAATCACATCATCGAAGAGTGACAGCGCGTCGGCTCGCGATAACGTCAACATGCTCTTGCGAAAGCTGTTGTCGGAATAGCGTCGCTCAATGCCAAAGTGGATTTTGGAACGTCGCAGTCCGTAGCTCAGTTCGCGGTCTTCGGGCCACTTTTTCAGGGATGCTTCGTAATGTTCGATCGCATCGATCCAGCGCCGAGTTCGTTCGAAATCTTCGCCAACTTGCGATGCTTGGCGAGCGTCTTTGCTGTCGATGCGCACTTTGGGGGCGGCAAGCGAAACGCTCGGTGCAACCATCAAAGTGCCCAGCAACACCGCAATCAGCCAGCACCGCTGGCGAAGAAGTCCCAAAGCCATGCCCCGCTCCTCGAAGTTGGATGACACGAAACACATTCCCGTCAAAGCCCGCATTCGCTGGCTTCAAACCACACCGGAACAGTTCCATGCCCCGAGCCCAACCTCCGCGTCGTTAGGAGACAGCCGCAAAGCTGACCCTGACGCCGTTCACCGTCTCTTAGGTGTTACTCATGTTGGTCTGTGGTGTCACGGCAACAGTGTTGACGATTTGCCTCATGGCCGTGACGTTGTGATTACTTTAGGCCACCTTTTGCGTGATGCAAATTTGCAATTGAAGAACTTGCTGATTTTTGCGCTACGACCGTTACGACCTACCTGCGGGTCGTGCATTGTGACGACGGGTTGGAATTTGAGGTCAAGTTGCTGCCGCTTGCTCACGCGATGAGAGCCCGACACAATCCGGCGACCATGACGCACTACATTCAACGATTGCACGCGGCGATTCGTCGTACTCAAACATCAGCGTTGGTTGGACTCGACCCGCGATTCGACCAGCTTCCACCAGCGGTGGTTGCCGCAGCGAAACAACGTGCGACGACTGACCGGGAGATTCAGGCGACTGCATTTGAGGAGTTTTGCTGTCGAATCATTGATGTCGTTGCTCCGTTGGTTCCGGCCGTGAAGCCTCAAGCGGCATTCTTTGAAGAGCTCGGACCGGAAGGATGCGTCGCGCTCGGCAACGTCATTCGGCACGCGCGGAAGGCCGGGCTCATCGTGATTTGCGATGCCAAACGAGGCGACATCGGTTCGACCGCCGAAGCATACGCTCGCGGTTACTTGGCAGGTTCAGATCCGAACGCCGCCGCATGGGCCGCCGATGCGCTGACGATTAATCCGTACCTCGGACGTGATACCTTGGAGCCATTCGTCAAAGTGGCTGTCGAGCGGGGAGCTGGTCTGTACGTACTCGTGCGGACAAGCAATCCCGGTGCGGGGACGTTTCAAGATCGGGTGACGGACGGCACTTCGTTGTATCGGCGAGTGGCGCAGATCGTGGAAGAGTTGTCGTTGGCGACTCTGTGTCAGTCGAATCAAACTGGCGATGATTTTGGTTGCGTTGGCGCCGTGGTCGGAGCAACTTATCCACAAGAGTTGGTCGAATTGCGAGCCGTGATGCCTCACGTGCCGCTGTTGATTCCTGGTTATGGTGCTCAAGGGGGGGCAGCCGCTGATGTGGCTGGAGGATTTCGAGCAGATGGCTTCAGTGCGCTCATCAACAGTTCGCGCGCTATCAACTTTGCACACACACGCGAGCCGTTTCTTTCTAGGTTTGGAGCGGATCGCTGGGAGGAAGCTGTCGACGCGGCCACACGCGAGATGATTGTTGAACTTGGCAAATACGTTCCTGTGCCCAAGCTTTAAGCGTTGATGATTCTCGATTTGAGGTACCGAGCCCGGGCTACGTCGAAGTCATCATTTGGTGACGCAGTTGGCCATTTAGCCTGAAAGTTCTCGGAGTACTTTTCGATCCGCTCGACCATTTTGCAATTTCTTTCCAAGGCATCGTGACATTTCCAAATATCATCCGTGATTCATCGAAGAAGTTGCCTCCCGCGAAGCTTTATCAAGGTATATCCGTGTTTCGTCGCATATCTGCGTGCGAGAGAAGGGGTGATGCCATGCGTTGCACGCTGCTTGCCCGCTGGGGAGGCCAACTCTAAACTACGCCTCCTCTTTGCGGATGGATTTTCAGCGGAACGCCTTGCGAGACTTCAGGTCACGGCGTTTTGGCCTTAAGGGTCACGCCGCATTTTGAATCATTTGCGCATGTGCGAACTTAGGATTTGGACTGCAAGTATGGATTTTTTGTCGATGATTTCTCTGCTGGCACTGGCAGAAGCTGAGGCTGCGCCGCAGCAAGCTCCTCAAAATTTTGGCGAGCTACTTCGGGCGATGATGCCCATGTTGGTCATGATGGCCATGTTAATGTACTTCATCGTGATCCGGCCTCAGAGTCGTGAGCGTCAACAACGCGAAAAACTGCTGAGTGCACTGAAGAAAAACGATCGCGTTGTGACGTTTTCTGGGATCATTGGCACCGTGACTAACTTCTCGGGTGATGGCAAAGAAGTGACTTTGCGAGTAGACGACAACGTCAAGTTGCAGTTCTTGCGGAGTGCAATCCAGGGCCCACTTTCAGACACGCCTCCGACCGAACCTAACAAGTCATCAGCTAGCTAACTTGGCACGGATTCTCAAAACAATTTGAGCTTTTGAAACTGAATTGGGGATAAGACTCAATGAACGATCTTTCGAGGGGAATGACGCTCCTTGCAGCGGCAGACAAAGTTGCCGAAAACGTCAAAGAGACTCCTGGCATGGATATTGGAGTTCGCTTGCTGATGTTGGTTGCGCTCTGCGTGCTTCCTTACGTCGTGGGTGCGTTTCTGGCTCGCGCGTTGCGATTGAAAGAGTTCTCAAATCGCATCGGCACTGTGCTCCTTTCATTTACGTTGGGTCTGGCACCGTTCGTTTTTGCGATCATTAATTCGGGCGAAATCAGCGGTTGGAAAAACGCGATGCGGCTTGGCATCGATTTGGCCGGTGGCACGAACTTGATCTATCAAGTCGAGACCAAGGACGCGATTGCTGAGGGCAAGAACGTTGATTCAGCGATGAATCAATTGGTGCAGACCATTCAAAAACGAATCAATCCATCGGGGACAGAAGAAGTCGCCGTCCGCCGGGTCGGGACTGATCGCATCGAAATCATCATTCCGGGAGCCGACCAAGGTGTTGTGGCTGACAAAAAGCGGAGCATGACTCGAATTGGTAGTTTGGAGTTCGGCATTGTTGCGAACTCGCGCAACCACAGCAGCATCATCAAACAAGGCCTCGCTCAACCGAAGACCAAAGATACCGTGACGGACGGAAGCCGAGTCATCGCAGTCTGGCGAACGGTTTCCCCCATTGGCGAAGTTCCGTCAAGTGGTACAGCACAAGTCGCGACTAGAGCCGTAGAACGCAGAGATCCAAAACTGGGCAAAGATGTGCCCGTGACACAGGTCTTGATCATTCAAGAAAAAGAAGATGACGTCGTCACCGGACGTTTCTTGACACGCGCTACGGTTGGACTTTCAGAAACTGGATCGGCAGCAGTCAACTTCTCATTCAATGGAGAAGGTGCATCACGGTTCTTTCGTCTGACGAACAGCAATCGCCCATCGAATGATGGCCACAAACGGCAACTCGCGATCTTGCTCGACGGGCAATTGCATTCAGCACCGAACATCAACTCAACCATCAGTGATAACGGTCAAATCACTGGAAACTTCTCGCAACAGGAGTTGCAGGCACTGGTTGGTGTGCTCAACGCGGGTGCTTTGGACCTGCCAATCAATCCAGAACCAATCGCCGAGTTTTCGATCAGCCCGTTGTTGGGTGTTGATGTACAACGCAAAGGGATGATGTCGATCTGGTTGTCATCACTTGGCGTGTTCATCTTTATGTTGGCTTACTACCGATTTTCCGGCGTCATCGCAGACCTGTCGCTGGTTTTGAATTTAGTTTTGATTCTCGGTTCGATGGCGATCTGCAATGCCACCTTCACGCTGCCTGGCCTCGCTGGAATGGTGTTAACGATTGGTATGGCCGTTGACACAAACGTGCTGATTTATGAACGGATGCGTGAAGAGATGGCGCGAGGAAGTAGCTTGCGAATGACCATTTTCAATGGCTTCGACAAGGCACTCTCCGCAATCGTCGATTCAAACATCACGACCCTGATTGCGGCGGTCGTGCTCTACATGATCGGCACAGATCAGATCAAGGGTTTCGCAGTCAGTCTCTTCATCGGCATCACAATGAGTATGTTCTCGGCTCTGTATTTCGGGCACTTAATGTTCGACATTGCCGAGCGGAAACGTTGGGTCAAAGAATTGAAGATGGGCAAGCTCATCGGCGTTCCGAAATACGACTTCATTTCAAAAATGAAGGCCGCAGCCACATTTTCTGCATCGTTCATCGTCGTCGGTCTTGTATTGCTATTTGCCCGTGGAACCGAGAGTTTGGATATCGACTTCAGCGGTGGCTCGATGGTTACATTCCAATTCAAAGAGCCACAGCAAATTGATGACGTGCGAGCAAAGTTAAGTGCCACCTTCTCGAACAGCATGTCGCTCGAACGGTTGGCGTTGTCTGACGAAAGTGCCGTATCTGAATCCGGGCGTCAGTTCCGACTGCGAACCAAAGAGCAAGACGTCAACAAAATCCGCGACGGAATTTCTCAAACGTTTGCTGACCAAAAATATGAACTCAAGCGAGTGACTTTGAAGTTCACGCCACTTTCAAAGTCGGTATCGAAATCTGAGTCAGAGAAAACAAACAGCAACGTCGTGTTTAGTGACCTTTCAGAGCGAGTCCCGGTTGCTCAAGGTGACGATGATGTGAAAGCGGCTTCCGCGAAAGAAGAGGAAAAGAAGCCTGAAGATAAAGCTGAAAAGCCGTCTGCTGAGGAAAAGAAGAACGAAGAAAAGAAGCCCGAAACCAGCGAAGAAGAAAAAGACGAAAAACCAAAGACTGCTGAGACTAAGAAGGCAGATAAGCAAGACGAGAAAAAGGCCGATCCAGAAAAAACTGAAGCGATTAAGGGGAAAGATTCAGAGACACCCGCGAAGACTGATACGGCTGACACGCCACTAAAAACTGACTCAGATGCAGACGACAATTTCGCCGGTGGACTTCGTTCGGAATTGTCTTTCAGCAGTGAGCTCACAGCATCGACCGCGACCGCTTATCTGATGACTGAATTGCAGAAGGTCAACAAGTCTTACGTCGAACCAGAAGCACTGTTTCGTTTGACCGGCCTCGAAGGCTCTGGAACATCTGCGAAGGAAGGCGCCGTCCGAAGCTACTCGAAGATTTTGTTTGAGGCTCGCACGACGGTACCAACAAGCGATTTAGAGACGGCTCTCGCTGCAATGCAAAAGACGATGGAGACGACTCCGATCTTTGAAGAAGTTAGCAATTTCGCCAGTTCGGTCGCAGAAGACATGCGATATATGGCAGTCTTGGCTCTACTTGCGAGCGGTGCTGCCACGATCATTTATTTGTGGTTCCGGTTTACCAAAGCTGACTTTGGTGTTGCGGCCGTGGTCGCAGTATTCCATGACGTGCTGTTTGTCCTGGCATGTCTGCCGATGGCCTATTACCTCTCGAAGATTCCGACGCTTGGCCCGTTGTTAGGGCTTGATGATTTCAAGCTCAACCTGTCGGTCGTTGCGGCGTTCTTGACGATCATTGGATACTCGTTGAATGACACGATCGTGATCTTCGACCGCGTTCGTGAAATTCGTGGTCGTAACCCCAACCTTACGGCACAGATGGTGAACGACAGCGTCAATCAAACTCTGTCGCGAACGATTCTGACGGCAACCACGGTATTCATCGTCGTTGCAATTCTGTACTTCGTGGGCGGCGAAGGTATCCACGGCTTTGCGTTCTGTATGTTGGTCGGAACGCTCGTCGGGACTTACAGCACAGTCTTTATTGCCAGTCCATTTTTGCTCTGGATGATGAACCGCGAACAGAACCAAAACCGGGC
This sequence comes from uncultured Planctomycetaceae bacterium, assembly GCA_903823545.1. Classification (GTDB taxonomy): domain Bacteria; phylum Planctomycetota; class Planctomycetia; order Planctomycetales; family Planctomycetaceae; genus SXKJ01. The sequence goes on along the minus strand of CAIJTL010001017.1, from coordinate 5,848 downwards.
TTTGTCGAATCACAAGTAGCCCGAGTCAACCATAGTTTTTCTTGAACGACTTGGAGTGTTGCTGACACTCCAAGTCGTTTTTGTTGAGCGTCAACACGTTTCTCGAAATGGTTTCACTGGACTTCATTCAATGCGATGGAAGTCTGGCCGAAGATGGTTATTGAGGGTTTGCTTTGTCACCGTTGACTTGCTGCAGGATTCGTCGAGAGATTTGAGCCTTCGGATTGAAGAGGTCACGAGCTTTGGCTTGTGCTTCGTTTAACGTTTTCCAATCTGATGGCTCAAAGCGACCGGGTGGACGACGAACGCGGCTTCGAATTTCGATGACTCCGTCTTTTTCGGAAGTTATTCGGACCAGTTCTGTAAATCGTTCGACCTTTGAAATGTTCGCCGGGAGTGGCGTCATCTCAAAGCCCGGCTGCAAAGTAACACGAGTTCTCACTGTGACGTCGCGTTGTGATCGCAATCGAAACGGAGCGATTCTGTCTGTCGAACCGTTTGAGTTGAGGTCAAACATGTTCGTCTCGAAATAGCAGGGCAAACGACCGATCAATTGCCCGTTGAAGTTGTGAAGCTGATCTCGCAACGAGTACTTCGCGCGAATGATGAGCTGCTTCGAATGGTCATTGAGATTGTCGATTTGAGTCTCGATCAACGTGGCATTTGAGCCACGTGGCAGTAAGACCGCTTGGATAATTTCTCGTCTTGATTCGGGCCGTGCATCCATGAGGGCGTGTCGGTAAGGCATCGCCGCGTACTCATACGCGGATAGTTTTTCCGTGACGATTGCCGTTCCGGACTCGTCGACTTGGATGGTTCGGTCCATGTAGAGCCGCGAGTGCTCATTCGGAACTTCCGGGATTTGATAGAACCGCGGCTTATTTGCATCTAAAACGAGCACTTGCGACATCGCTAACGATACGGGGACTCGTAGCGCCAGGTCTGATGCTTTATCGGTGCAGTCGATGACACGCGGCCCTCGTTCGTCTTCGGCATACACAACCATGTGATCGAATTGGTCCATTGACGGAACTGTCGTCACGACGGGGGAGTTGGTGTCTGCGAGTGCCAAGTGCGCATTGATGCCAGCCGATCGGAGCAATTGAACAAGCAATAAAGAATGCTCTTTGCAATCACCAAACCGATTTCGCAATGTTTGATCGACCGGTGGCATGATTTGGCCGCGACGCCCAAATTCGATTCCCTGATACGTGATCTGCTGCTGAACCCAAGCGGCCAAGAGATTGATCTTATGCTCGGCAGTTGCTTTTGGTTTATCGTTCAATCGCTGGGCCACAATCTGTGTCATTTGCGGATCGATGACCAAGCGGCTTTTCAGTTCATTCAAATAATCGCGAGACTCGCTCTCCCAATTGATTTGGCGATCACCAATGGAAACCAAAGTCGGAGATACCTGCGTGTCGTCGAGATACACCTCAGGCACGATGCGTCCTGGCTGAGTGTTGTCCCAAACAAGTCCGCTCGCAGTTTTGATCGGATTCGGACCAGACCATTGGACCGCAGCGACATCACCGGTCACATACAGGACACTACGTGCTGTCGGAGTTAGCTTGGAGGAGTCATGTTGTGTGAAGGGAAATCGTTTCGGTGCTCCGCGATCACGATAGGTCACTTGGTACTCAAGTCGACAACCTGGATGTAAGCCCGGAACCGGAACGTTGAGCACTTTCTTTGACGTCGCAAGCCCGTTGTCGTGATTTGTCTGGACATAGCAGTCCTCCAATTTGACCGCCCCAGTCAACTGGCCTCGTTCGTCGAAAACCTCAACGCGGTTGACGAAAACCTGCTCACTCAACGGTGAGAACAAGAACTTCAAATTGTTATGAGCTTCGACCCCGTGGCGATCTAGGATGTGAATCACCGAGGTCACGGTTGCGCGGAACTCTTTCCCCGCTTGGAAATGGATTGATCGAGCCGACAGTGCGGTCCAGGCTCCGTCACCTTCACGTAAAGGTGGTTGCTTCGCCGTAAAGTTTGCGAGCGACGCAGGGAGAGGCACTGGTTCAATTCGGTCGCGGACTTCTAGGAAATCACCCTGGCCCAATTTGGCAGCGACAATCTCTAACAGCTTTTGAGCGGTTGGGTTGGTTTTGTCTTTCGCCAGAATCGTCTCAAAGGTTCGACGTGATTCGGCGAGGCGTTCGAGACGTAACTCAGCGACACCTTTCAGAATCATCGTCTGCGAGCCATCGAGTCCAGAGTCGATCAAACTTTGTACTTCGACAAGTGATTCCTCGACACGGTTCCCCTCAAGCAATGCTTCCGCGAGAGCGAAGTTCAATTCGGGGATTGCTAACGGCGCTGCGTCACGTTGTTTCTTCAAGACCTCGATTGCCTCATCATGCCTTCCAGCGATTCCAAGTAATGAACTCTGAGCCATGTAGAGTCGCACTGTCGGGCGGTCGATCAGCACTGCTTCAATAACACTCAGCGCTTTATCGACTTGATCAGCTTTGACTAACAACGAGAGGTAGTTTTCCAGAAACGAGTCGTCTGCAGTCTTGCTTGGAAAAACCCGACCGTATTGTTTGATCGCTTCCTCGGTTTGGCCTTCGAGCCCCAAGATCCAGGCAAATTGAGCTTGTCGACTTGGGTCCAAGAAGAGTTCACGTGGTGCGGATTTGAAGATAGACAACGCGCCTGTGAGGTCGCGAGCCGTCACCATCATGTCGATCCCCGCTTCCGCCAACTCTTGCGAGCCGGGCTTTAGCTTGACCGCCATATGAACAAATTCGCGAGCTTGCTCCACCTGCTTCAACTTCATGCAATGCGAGGCGATCGCCATGAAGAAGGTAACGTGACGATCTCCTTCTTTCGCGGCGAGATCATCAAGTTTGATTGCATCCGTCGGCGTCATGAACTCCAAGCGGTGAATGATTTCGTCGACACGTTGTTGTCGCATTCGGTCTTCGGTTGGAAGCGAGACGAGTGTGACCCAGACTGTATCGTTAGAGACGATCACAAGGGCATCGGCTGCATTTCCTGTTTGCAGATTTACCCGGACCTTCACCCCTTTGTGTTTGCCAACCGTGACTGCTTGGGCAGAAAGTCGAACCTCTTCCAATTTGATTCCGAACGAAAGTAATGCCGCAGTGACAGCAGCGTCTTGAGGCATGCGTTTTCCGAACAGAGAATAGGCTTTGGTTTGCAGGAACCCGTTCGGCGAAATTTGAGTCGCGATCAGCGTGTTTTCGCCGTAATCCTTCATCAGGTCCTTCTGCGGAATCCACGTAGTCCCTTCGCATGTCAGCTTCATCCCCCAGCGTTCGACTCCAATAACCCCTGGATAGATCGACGACTTCTCGATGATTCGATTCGGATCAATCAGTTGGATGCGACCGAGAAAGTCACCAAACGTCTCCGTAAGCTCATCTCGTTGATGCTGTGGGCCAGAGAATGTCGCCCGGTAGTACATTCCTTTGTGAAGTCCCACCCAATTCAAAGTACATGTCGGCGCTTTGCCTGGATCGGTGTTGTACGTGCCGGTGGCCTCAATGAAATGCCCGTCGATGCCGGCCGCTCGATAGGGACGCTCGTCCGCAATGGTTGCATCACGCATCGCAGCTTGAATGCGAGTTTTTGTTTCCATCACGAGGTCCGATGGCTTGAAACGTAACTCCGTTCCCACCTCTTCTGCGCTGACGATAAAGAATGTGGTGTCTAGTTTGCTTCCCAACGCAAGGACAATTTTCTGATTTTCGATGTCATTCTTGGTCAGCCGATCCCAGCTTCCTCCAGGATCGGTGAACTCGATGTTCTTGTCTGGAAAACGCCATACAGTGCCACCTTTGCCCGACTGTGGAGGCTCATCGAGCGGCTTCGATAACGACGCTGAGTTCCGTATTTCATCGATCACTTCGGCGACGGATTTTCGTGGCGTCACGTCCCTCGGAAATGATGGTTTTTGAATCTGAGCTTGCTGGGACGATGCTGGCGAAGGATTCAGCAGACCCTTCGGACTCTTGCTCCAATCATCCGAAGGTCGAGAGTCCGGTTGCTTAAAGAAAGTCGGTCTCTTCGACTCCTCGACCATTTCGCTGAAAGTCGGACTGTCACTGAAGATCAGTTGCTGCGCAATCGCGGATTGCGTTCCCACTCCGAAAAGAGAGAGGCTCATCACAAACCAGACCGCCGTGATGAGTGTCGTATGACGTCCACGAGCCTGTTGCTTAGGCGAACTCGCAATCGGCACAACGTTTCGACGATTCCATCTGATTGGCCAAGTCAGACGACCGGAGGGAACGAATCCATTCATCTCCGCACTCCTTGGGTGATCAGACATGCAATCGGGCGAGCGATTTGAAAGCCTCCACTGGGAAAGTGATGTTCACCGGACTTTGTCTCGTGCGGCGGGCAAAACGTGCGTCAAATTTGCCAAGTTCACATTGAGAGGTCGGGATGAGTGGGAGGAATGGGTTGCCTATTTGCTCGCAAGTTTGTGTGCGGAGATGCGAAATCGCGCGCGCGTTTAATCGCGACCACTTCGCAATGCGCGAGGCCGCTCATTGCCCGTAATTTCTCGCAGATTCAGCACTCAGAAAGCCTCAATGCGCCTTGACCGATTTCAGCAATCTCGACTATTTCGCCGTCGTTCAATTCGACTGCTCAAGACAGACAAGGAGGTTTGTCATGGTTCGACGATGGCTGACAAGTTTTGGAATCACAGCGTATTTGGGAGCGCTGCTCTTCGGGTTGATCGCGCACGGAGCGAACTATCACGAAGGTTCTCACCCTTCGATGTACTTCATCGTGTGGGATATGTTTTGCGGTTGGGCTGCCTACGAAAACCGCACCCACATCGTCGGCCAAGGTGAAAGCGGCAAGTTCTACGAACTCGCGCCAGGACCCTGGGGAGACTATCACCCTTATGGCGACATCAGCCGCCAGCATTACGACTCGTTCAATTCTTACCCGCAGGCGATGGCGCTAAATACGCTGAAGCACACACAACACGAGCCAATGACTCGGCTGTATGTCGTCGAAGAGTGCTGGGCCAAAAAATACAACTTGCCGGACCACGTTTGGAAACGGCGCTATTCAGAGCCAAAGATGCCGTTCTCGTATTATCGCTTGCGGACCGAGATGACTGCGGATGGCAAGATCATACGTAGCGCTTCACCGTGGTTGAGCTTTCAAACCAATCTGACGATTGCTGACAACCCGCGACTAATGGCTGACATCTCAAGAGGTCAGCCGATGTTCGCGATCCAGCCTATGAAAGACTCCGGTGCGTCCCAGGAAAAAGTCGACGCCACGCTGTCATCTATGTCTGCAATACCATCGCCGCTCGGAAATTGATTTTCGATTTGTCGACGATGTGCGGCATCTCCGACGGACATTCGGCTGATTTGATTCAACGACTCTATGCCATGAGGCTGATCATGAATGTATCGACAATGAATTCCGAGAACGCCACAAAGGTCGGGCTGCGCGATCGGCTCAATGAGTTCTTCTTTGCAGAAGAAACACCGTTCGGTCTCGCCGTGCTTCGAATCTTGATCGGCATTGCTTGTTTGTTGGTAACAATTCCTCGTTGGATTTACACACGCGAATTGTACTCGTTGGACGGAGCTCCGGCTCCGTTGGCCGACAACTATGGCTTCTTCAACTTGCTTCCGATCCCATCAGGTGGTGTCGCTGTCGCGATCATGACCATCCTGAGCTTCGCGTGCTTCACAACGTGCATTGGCTGGTGTACACGAATTTCAACGGTCATCGCCGCAGTCCTTTACACGTACCTGAATCTGCTCGACAGCTTGAGCACAATGACGAAGTATTCGGTCATCACGTCACACATCCTCTTCTTGCTCAGTGTTTCGCACTGTGG
>CAIJTL010001016.1 GCA_903823545.1 uncultured Planctomycetaceae bacterium | reverse complement strand
TCGAACTTCGCTTTGATCGGTGCTCCGCCGAGGTCTGGGTACAGCAGCTTGGTCACTTTCAAGAGCTTGTCTGCCTCTTCTTTCTCTCCGAGCTTTTGACAACAGCGGATCACATGCCAGCGGGCGTCGAGCCAATCAGGGCTTCCGGGTTTCAGGAGTCCTTCGAGGCGTCGCCAATAACCTTTCGCTTGCTTGTTGGCGGCGTTTGTTTCGAGCAACTCACACAGCTCGGCCATCGAGCGGAGCAGCTTCGCATCGCGCGGAGTTTTTTCTAGAAGCTGTTCCGATGCGGTGATCGCTTTCGAGACTTGCCCGGTTGCGGCATACGCTTCGGCTCGCGCTCGCCACAAGCGGGTTCGTTGTGTGGCGGTGAGTTCTTGCTGTGTCGAGACGGCCAAGTCTTGCAGCGCTTTCAATTGCAGTTCGGCCACAAAGCGTCGCGTCGTTGCATCACAGCGAACGGAAACTGCCGTTAGCCCATCGAGCATCGCTAACAACTCGTCCGGCCCAGCTTCTTCAAGTGAGTCTAATAACTTCTCTGCTTCGTCGATCTTGCGCTGCCGAGCCAGTGAGATCACTCGCAATTGCCCCGCGCTCTTCCGCCATTCAACATCGCGAGAAAACGCGAGAATGAACTCCAGCAGTCGATCAACCGACAAGTCCTCATCAGCACGCTCGCGAGGTCGAGACTGCGATTCGTTGATTGGTTGTCGTTCCAACAACAGCCTCGCGAACCTGACGAGTAACTCGCTTTGATCACGAGTGAGAGAAACTGCGTCCTTTGTTTTGGAGTTCGAGACTTCAGACTTCAGGTCAGCGCCATCGGATTCAGAATCAACAGGTCTCGGTTTCGGATTTGCAATTTGCAATTTGCTGTGCGCCAACGATTCCAAAACGCTTTGGGCCACCGGACGTAATTGGGTTATGGCGGACTCTTCGGCTTCGTCGGTCGGTTTCTTTTCGCTGCGAAGTTGTGCGATGAGCCGTTCATGGCAACGAGCGATCGCCGCCCATGCGGAGTCAGAACGAGCGTGCTTGTTGGGGATCGTCGCATACAGGTCAATCGCCTCGTTCAATCGCTGCTGTCGCTCTGCCAATTGGCCGAGCATCCAAACAGCTTCTCCCGCTTCTGTTGTTTGCGGATAACGATCACTCAACGAAGTCAGTGCTGCGACGAATTCGGTGCGATGCTCGTCGGTTGGTTCTTTGTCGAAGAGCTTTCCCAAACAGAACGCCCACAGCAGATGTGTGGCCGCCGATCGTTCGTGACGCGGGGCTTCCGCCAGCTCTTGAAACGCAGAGGCAGCTTCACCGAAGCGCTGAGCTTGAAACAGCAGCGATGCGCGAGTGTCTGCCAAGTCCAGCAGCAGCTTGCGTTGCTTCGCAGCTTTCGCCGCTACGATGGCCTCGTCGAAAAGCTTGAGCGAGTCTTCCGTCTTCTGAGTGGAAAACGATGATTTCGCGCCTCGAACTAACGCAGCCAGTTCGCTGCCATATTGCTGCGTCTCACTCGCAGCTTGCCAATCATTCTTCGTTCGCGCGGCCCAGTAACCGCCACTCTCATGTTCGATCCTTGTTACCTCGAATTGCAGACGCTCCCAAAGTTCGTTGGCGAGTTTTGCATCTCCTCGTTCAGACGCAATCCGCCACAGAGCCAGTTCGACGATGACTTGCCAATAACTGAGTTCGGGAGACCAACTTGTGAGCGCACCCGTTGAACTCGATGCTGTCGCGGGCGTCGCTCCTCCGTTGCTGAGTCCTTTGCGCTGTTCAATCAAGAACGCCGCCGCTTCCGCGGGTTGTCGCTTGCCGAGCCACCAGCGAACTCGTTCGATGATGAATCGCTCGCACAGTTCATTTGCCCCTTCAACGGCGAGCGACTTTTCAATCGCGGTCAGAATTCGGCCTTCACGATCGAGGTCGCCTCGTAATCGAGCGACTTCGGCCAACAGAAGCTGGCTCTCCGAAGTCACTCTTTCGCCGACAGTCCCTGCAGCAAGCGGCGACAACAATTCATCAGCGGCCACAATCGCAGCGGCTCGATCTGCGGAGCCAGGATCGGAGAGTTTGCATTGAACCAGTCTCGCGGTTCCCCATCGAAGGCGAATCTGCTGACTCAGTGCGCGTCGTTCAAACGGTGTCAGCGGCGCATCAGGTTTCTGATCGGCTGGCTTGCCAGTTTTGTCGCCGACTTTGTTTCCGCTCGCGTTTCCTGATGTTGCTGATCGCGTTTCTTTGTTGAGCGTGCCCTCCATTTGGCTCAGCCGTTCGATGGCGGCTTGTGCGGCCAACAGACCTTTCTGCTTCAAAGTGCGATCATCGACTCGCAACTCCGATTGCGCGAGCAACCATTCCGCTCGGCTCAGATCAATCAACGCCCACTGCGTTTCAAACAACTCATATCGTGCGGGCTTTGGGTTTTGCTCCAGAAAGGGACTCAAGACCTGTTGGCCTCGTTGCCACAAATCGTCTTGCTCTGCCCCAATCGTCTGCCATGCGTGAGCCGTGTAAGTCCGCGATAACTCCAGCGTCAAATCGCACCGATCTCGCTCGCTGAGCGATCGCCCCGCAAGGCGCATCAAGCAGTCCGACTCGACGAGACCGAAGAGTTGTCGTTGTCGCAATTGATCGTAGAACCGAGCCCGCGCGTCATCGGCCTGCGACACCTGAGCTGCGAAGGTGAGGATCATTACGATGATCAGACCAACCCGAAGTGTCAGTTTTGAAGTTGCGCATTTGCGGTTCAACCCGGAGGGTTCACAGCGATTAGCCGGTGGTTGAGCGAAGCGACACCACCGGAAACACGGAATTGTTGAAATCGCATCCCGGCGGGATGCCAGCGGCAGGTTGGCTGGCATCCCTCCGGGATGCAGACTCGTTTTGGCCGGTTTTCCGGTGGTG
>CAIJTL010001015.1 GCA_903823545.1 uncultured Planctomycetaceae bacterium | reverse complement strand
GAATCCAAACTCGGTTGATTGCAGCAAGCTACCGAAGATGTCTTCGTAGACCTTGCGGTCTTTCATGTTCTCGCCGACGAGTTCTCGCATGGCAGATCGTTCTTCCGACGTTGGTTTGCGACTCAAGGTCCGAAGATAAATCTCTTCGATGATTTCGTCGGGGGACTTACCGGCGACTAACAACTTCGGAACCACACTGCCGCCACCGACTCGGCCGTCGATCGTGTCGCCGACTAAGAGATGTAGAGCTTGCGACAAGTTTGATTCGGTGCGCGTTTCACAAACGCAAATCGAACCGCGGCGCGAGCGGCCGAACGTCGCGAAGAACGGGTCGCCAGCGTTCGGGCCTTCGGTGTCTCCAGGCGTACGCGGGTAATACTGAATCGCTTTTGTTCCACGCGGGAAGTACCCGAACCCACGTTCGCTGCTTGTCGCAACGACGATCGCGTCGAGCAACACATCGGCTCGCAATCGCCGGAGTCGGCTGCGAGAGAACTGTCGTGTGTCGCCAGCGTTGGTGGCGTTCGGCTGACTCGAAAGCTGATAAACCCTCGACGTGCAGATATCTCGAACGAGCGATCGCAGATTGAACTTTGATTCTGCGAAGTGTTTTGCCAGACCGTCGAGCAGCGGCTTATTCGTCGGCGGGTTGCTGATCCGCATGTCATCGACCGGCTCGACGAGACCCCGTCCGAAGAAGTGTGCCCAAATACGGTTCGAAAAGTTTCGGCTGAAGTGCGGGTTATCCGACGAGGCCAACCAGTCGGCCAATCCCTTTCGCTTGTCCCCCATTTCCGGAACGGCCGACTCTCCGCCGAGTACTGTTGCCGGAACGGGGCGGTCGTCGATCAAGTGCTTGGCCGGTGCCATCGAACGGTCATTGAAGATGTACATCTCCCGTGGTTCAGCTCCGAGCTTTCTTTTCATGCCGGTGAAGAAACTGACGAAGCCGTAGTAGTCGTTCATCGTCCAACGATCGAACGGGTGGTTGTGGCACTCGGCACATTGAATCTGAATCCCCATCGTGAGCTGCGAGAAGTTGGCCGCGAATTCCTTCGGCGTGAACCGCGTGCTGTGAACGAGCATCGTGTAGAGATTGGCCGGGCCGTTGGTCAGGTTGCTCCCGGTCGCAGTGACTTGATCGGCGACGAATTCGTTGAAGGGGCGGTTCGATTTGATCTGCTCGTGAATCCATTGGTAGTACGCTTCCGCCGCTTTGACGTCGGTCCCGGTCGGTGCGTAACCGCCACCCATCAACCGAATCGACTCGGCCCAGAGTGCCGTCCAGACTTGCGAGAACTCATCGCTCGCAATCAGTTGATCGACGAGAGCCTCACGCTTCTTCGGACTCGCATCGTTCATGAAACTGCGGTATTGCTCAACAGTCGGTGGTACTCCGGCCAGATCGAGAAAGACGCGACGCACGAAGGTCTCGTCATCACACAGCTCCGACGGCAATAAGTGCAGCTTCTGAAGCCGATCGTAAACAAGCTCGTCGATGTAGTTGTTTGCGGGGGGATTGCTCCACTGAAACGCCGAGTCCTTCGGCAGCACGATCACTTCCGAACCGATCGTAAACCGATTGAACCGCGCGAACACAAACGTGTCGCCACGTTTGCCGGGACTCACAACTCCATCAGGGTTGATGGTT
>CAIJTL010001014.1 GCA_903823545.1 uncultured Planctomycetaceae bacterium | reverse complement strand
CGACGTTGATGACGTCGGTGAAGTCGGCCGCGATGAACTTCTCGCACGCTTGACGACCTCGGCTGCCGGAGTGACAAATGATGTAGAGCGGCTTGGTCGTGCCAGTCTTCCGCATGCTGACGATGTCATTGGGATTGACCTGATTCAGCGGGATGTTGCGTGCCTTTGTCACATGCACTGACTGAAATTCGAACGGCTCGCGCACGTCGATGAGATCAAACTCTTCTCCGCTCTTGAGCAAGTGATTGAGTTCGGTGGGGCTGATGGTTGAGACGCTCATGTCATCCTCCTGAGTAGGTTGGGACTCCGTCCCGACAATCGTTTTGGTTTGAGAGTGATTTAGGTAATTCGGGACGCAGTCGGGATGGAATCCCAACTTGCAGCGGCTAGATCCCGGAACCGCCGTCGTGTTCGTCGTTGCGAGTCTTTGCCTGCGTGATGTTGCTTCCAGGCGGGACGCTGCGAGTCACCCAAACGTTGCCCCCAATGACCGAGCCTTTGCCGATGGTGATGCGGCCGAGAATTGTCGCTCCGGCATAGATCACGACGTCGTCTTCAACGATCGGATGCCGAGCGTTCCCCTTCACTAACATGCCGTTGTCATCGACTGCGAAGCGTTTGGCTCCGAGAGTCACCGCTTGGTAGAGACGTACTCGTTGGCCGATGATCGCCGTTTCGCCAATGACGACTCCGGTGCCGTGATCGATGAAAAAGCTTCCTTGGATTTGCGCGCCGGGATGAATGTCGATGCCCGTCGTCGAATGCGCGATCTCGGCGATGATTCGCGCAACAAGTGGCGCCCCCAGCGAGTACAGCGTGTGAGCCATGCGATGATGCATTACCGCAGTCACTCCGGGGTAGCACGCGAGAATTTCGTCCGAACTGCGAGCCGCTGGATCACCCTCGAACGCGGCTTGAATGTCACTTTCCAACAACGCTCGGATCGACGGCAAGCGGCTAGCGAACTCACGCACAATCGAGACCGCTTTTTGACGCTGGTCAGTTGCCGGGGCCTCCGTTTGTCCGGAGACGAAGTGGAGCTCACAAAGAATCTCTTCCACGAGATCGTCGAGCGTCACATCGAGCGTGTGGCCAACAAAATAGTCGACACCGTCTGCGGCGAGTTCTCGCGAACCAAGACGGTTCGGAAAAAGCGCAGTGCTCAAACTCTCGACGATTCGAACGAGCGCTTTGCGAGAGGGAAGTTTCGTCGGCTTACCTACTCGCTGCCGAGCCATCAACGACTGATCTCGGAGCGTCCGCAGCTCGGAGACAATCGTGTTGATATTCCAGTTGTTGCCGTTCGCTGGACGCGACTCGGTCGGGAAACGAATGATCGTCATCGTGCCAATCCTTTTTCGTCAAACACACCCTCAAAGAGGATCGAACTGAGATAGCGCTCGCCGGAATCGGGAAGGATCACGACGATGGTCTTGCCAGCATTTTCAGGACGTTTCGCGATGCGTACTGCCGCTGCTGTCGCGGCTCCGCAACTGATGCCGGACAAGATGCCTTCTTCCAGTGTCAGCCGTCGAGCGTACTCGATCGCCTCTTCGTTGGTGACTTGCTCGACAGCATCGATCAGAGACAGGTCGAGCACGCCCGGAACGAAGCCCGCTCCGATCCCTTGAATCTTGTGCGGGGCCGGCTTGAGCGGCTCGCCCGCGCGG
>CAIJTL010001013.1 GCA_903823545.1 uncultured Planctomycetaceae bacterium | reverse complement strand
GTGAGATTTCAGGTCGGAACTCTCACGAGTTCCGCTACAGCATTCTTGGAACCGCTCTAAGTCGCCACGAGCGATTTACGGGCGTTTGTCGACAACGAACTGGACGAGAAGTCCAAAGCGGAGCGGCTCCGATTCAATCTTGCCGAGAGTCACACAAGCGAGGCCCAATTGACTGATGTGGTCTTTGGTGGAAAGCAGAGTTTCGTCTTTTGCGTCTCGAAATGACGTCTTGCCATCCTTGTGTTTGACTTTTGCCAAACTCACGCCCGATGCGGATTCGATTTCGAATCCATAGTCCCGTTTCTTGATCCGGTAGAGTCGTTCTTGCTTGCCGTTCTCGACGGACCAGTCTCCGCCTTCCTTGCCCGCAATCTTGAATAACACGTGTTTGCGATCGGCGTCTTCGATCTTGTAGGCATGATCGTGTCGCACAATATGCCCCAACACATTGTCTGCGGCATCTTTGATTTTCAGGCCGTGATCAGTGACCGAATAGCGAGCGATCTCTTTGTCATCAGCATCGACCAACTTGGCTCCGTTGGATTCCGGCTTGATCTCGAACGCACGCTTCCCGTCGGCATTCTTGAGATTGATCCGCTCTAAAAGTTTCTTGGGAGCAGACTTCGATTCATCGCGATTACCCTTGGCTTCTTCAGCCAAAAGGTATTGCCGTGAATTCTGAGAACTGGAATCGTCAGACTTGATCAGCCCAATGAGCAGGCTCAAAAAGGCGACGAGGGACACGACTCGTTGGGCGATCAATCTCATCACAATAACTTTCTACGAATGCTTACGTGATGCTCATTCTTGCTTCAATTGGGACTGATTAAGAGCTTGGTACAGGCTGAGGAACATCATCGCGACTAGATGAGGACCGCTGAAAAAAGAGTCGTCGTCAGGATTGGGAGGGATCGGCTTTCCGTGCCAATCTGCTGGCGTCAGGGCCGTAAGTAGTAACCGATCTTTGTGGACTCCGACAAATTTTTGATTGCTCCAAGGGGGCAACTGCAAACTCTGTTTGAGTTTTGCGGAGAGCTCTTCCGATTCCGCATACCGCTTTGGGTTCGGTTTAAGTGACAACGTGACCTGCAACGCACTTTTGGACTTTGATTTCGATTTCGACTTTCCACTGCGACTGCGATAGGTCTTGCGGCGAGCTTGATACTTTTCGAGTCCCTGTAATCGGTAACTCGTTCCATCAAGAAATCGGCCACTCAATTCCAACCAGGGATCGAGAAAGTATTGGACATTCCAAGGGCCAACCTTCCCTTCTCGCACACGCTTCGTGGCATGGTCGGGTTTCTGTAAGTCGATCCGCACGGCAACAGGCTCATTGCTGGCAGAATCTTTCTCCAGCAATCGCAGGACTTCTTCCAACAGTTCATAGCGGCGATTCGCAAGATCGGATGCCCCATGTTTGGACCGTTTGATAGCGCTGACGATGAATGCACAAAAACAAAGGCCGAGCCAACTGATCGCAACGACTGCGTACTGCTGAAATGAATTGGAGGTGCCAATTAAAATAAAGGAGACCAGCCCAATGAAGAAGCTGGTGGCCATTCCTTTGCCCAATTTCGATTTCTGCTGTTCGTGGTAGGCATCAAATTGACCAATGGTTTTGAGATCCGCAGTTACTTCGGGAATCGTTGCTGTTCTTTGATAAACGAAAGTTTTTTCAAAATCAGCGATATCGACGCTCATGATCTCATCCTTTGGCAGACCTGCTGGACCACACTGACGGCGGTCGCGAACATCGCAATTGACTCGAAACGCATGACACTGGAGCCGATTGGGAATGTCAACGATCGCTTGTGAGAACATCGCCTACACGTCGTTCGATCGTTTTCCCAATCAAAAAGGGGCGGCGATCCATATCAATGCATTCTGTCACGGGCTGCTGTCTGAATTCGGCTCTGTCACGCTCATTACGCCTGAGACGTCACCTTTCGTATCGAGTGACCGCGATTTTCCACGAGTTCGACAAAACGTGCTCGCCTCTGGATGGGAACAGGTCGTTGTTCCTGCACTCGGCGATAACTTGATGGAACGAGTCTTGAGCTTTCGGCGTCACGCCGACGCTTGGTGGCGAACACGCCACGCAACAGTGATCCATTTTCGGTCAATCTTTGAGGGATATCCGCTTGCTCGCGCGAAATCGTCGCGATGCAACAAGCTCGTTTATGAAGTCAACGGACTCCCTTCGATCGAATTGAAATATCACTACCCCAGTGTGGCAGACGATGTCGAGCTACTGACAAAGCTGCGAGCTCAAGAACAATTCTGTCTCGAAGCCGCAGACCTAATCGTCACGGTCAGCCACACGAACGGAGCATTGCTTATGAAACGTGGTGTCGATCCCGCGAAAATCCGAGTCATCCCCAATGGTGTCGATCTCGATACTTTCAAATTCCGACCGCCAGAACCATTGGCCGATCGGCCGCTCAAGCTGTTGTATTCGGGAACATTCTCGCCGTGGCAGGGAGTCGACTTGGCGATCGAATCGCTCGCCCTGCTTCGACGCGATCACCCAGCGTCACTGGTGTTGGTTGGAGCGGCGGTATCGCGTCAGTTGAAGGCGATCGTCAAGACCTGTCAGCGTTTCGATGTGACCGAGCATGTTTCGATTCTGCCGGCAACGACTCAAGCGGGACTGGCAACACTGCACCACGAAGCGGACGTCATCTTGGCGCCACTTCGTGCCACGGAACGCAACACATCACAAGGTTGCTGTCCGCTCAAAGTGATAGAAGCAATGGCCAGCGGCACGCCGCTTATCGCGAGCGATCTCCCTGTCGTACGAGAGCTTGCGGAACCCGATCACGACGCGCTGCTCGTGCGCCCCGGTTCGGCAAAAGCGATTAAAGACGCATTGCTCCATTTACTTGAGCAGCCCAAACTTGGATTGCATCTCAGCCACACGGCGCGTGAAACCGTCGAACGTCGCTTTACCTGGAAACGCGCTCAAACAGATTTGGTCGCTGCGTATCGTGAAGTGCTGGGTGTTGAATCGCGTATCACTACCGCTGACCACAAAGCGCATTCTGTTGAGACGAACTCTGTTTGATTCCTAACAGATACGAAGACAAGTCGAAGTCTTTGTTCCGAAAACGTTGAAATAACTCTCGTAGTTCAACGTTTGCCGGGACACGTTGCAGACCATCTTTTCCAATCGTCAATTGCACTGTGCTTAATGTGTGTCATTCAATCGGCGTAAAACTTCATTCAGTGCAGCCGCCTCGGCCACATCGCTGAATTTAGCTTCCACCGATCGCCTTGCTGCAGCGACGACTTCTGAGCGTCGATCCGCGGACATCGCCAATACTTCCAGAGCCGCTTCGCCGAGTCGATGAAGTTGTGATCGCGAAACGAGGAACCCTGTTTGTTCGTGTTCGATCGCTTCAGGAATCCCTCCGGCGTCACTTGCTAAGACAGGAATTCCAGCAGCTTGCGCTTCTAGCAAAGCATTTGGAAGACCGTCCCAAAGCGATGGCATCAGCAGCATGTCGCAGAGAGCCAAGTGGCGAGCGACCGCTGCAGGTCCGTGGACTTGGCCCGTGATAATGATGCGAGAGGCATCTTCCGGGCAGTCAGCAGAGAACTCAGACAACAACGCTCGTTCGCGAACGCGCACGTCGCCGATTACGAGCAAACACGCGGGGCGGTTTTTGCGAACGGTACGTAATGCTTGAAGCAAATGCGGGAGCCCCTTCTTCTGTCGCAGTTCACCGCAGAAACCGAGCACCGCCTCGTCGTCTCGAATGCCGAGCCGCTTTCGCAAATCATGATCTGCAGGACGCTGCGCGAACGTGTCGAGATCAACTGCGTTGCCAATGACGAGTGTTTCAGCCTCTCGCCCCAGAAGCACATCGACTTTCTTCGCAAGATCACGCGACACCGCCGTTCGAACTGACGCCCGCTGCAGCGTCCATAGCAACCGAGCGAAATCACCCGGCGGAAACATCAATCGATCAACGTCGTTCCCTCGCACGCTAACGGTTGACGGAAGTCCGATCATCTCCGCGAACAACACCGCCATGAATCCGGCTGGAAAAAGGTAATGTCCCCAAACGGCGTCAAAGCGATTTTGCTCATGCAACCATTCGAGCACGTTCATGGAATGCTGCAATGAGAAGTCGAGGCTGCCGAAGAGTCCCAGGCGATGTACGGTGACTGAACTCGATTCTACTGTGGGATGCGATCGCTCCGAGACCAACTCTCCGGGAGCGATCGACTTTGTCCAGGCAAGCACATCAACACTCACCCCCAACCGAGCAAATGCAGATGCAATCCGCCCCGCGCTCCGAGCAACCCCACCTATGTCCGGCGCGAATCGCTCGGCGATGATCAATAGTTTTTCAACGGCCATAAACCCGGCTCACAATCAGTCTGGTGATGAATCCGCATGTTGACTTTCAAGTGCGGACCGCGTCTTAACAGAGGGAAACCGACGCTATGATAGAGACGACAACGGCGACGGTGTGCTCATTCGATTGGTATGAGTCAGGATCACCGAGCGCGCCTGATGGGAGTCGATCATTGAGTCTCTCATATCGGTCTACGTGTACGCGATGCCGATTGCGGTTCGAGCTTCGCTGGAAGTGTGCGTTCGACCTGCGATTCGTGCCGACGAACTTTCAGCGCTAATCGAGCAAGATCATTGGCCACTTCGCCTGGTGTTTGCGGGCGATCATTCGGATTGCAACAAAGCAGGCTCGCTACCAAATCATCGAGTTCAGAATGTGCCTCGGCTCGCAGTGCACTGACGGAGGGGGGAATCGTGGTGATGCGAGCCATCAACTTTTCCATGACATTGCGACCGGGAAACGGAAACGTGCCCGTAATCATTTGAAACAGCGTGCATCCCAAGCTGAAGATGTCCGACCGAATGTCGGCATGCTTGGCGCTCATCGCTTGTTCCGGCGAGATGTAATCGGGAGTGCCCAAAACTGCTCCCGTATGCGTCACGTCTCGAATGTCGACGGACT
>CAIJTL010001012.1 GCA_903823545.1 uncultured Planctomycetaceae bacterium | reverse complement strand
GATCCCGTTGATGTCGCGTTGGTACTGGATCCGATGCTGGCAACCGGCGGTTCATCGATTGCAGCGTTGCAGGTGTTGCGTCGTTGGGGAGTTCAGAACCTCAAAGTGCTGTCGCTCATTGCCGCACCTGAAGGGATTCGGAATCTCACCGACAGTTTTCCGAATGCTCAGGTTTATGTGTGTGCGATCGACGAGCAGTTGAACTCTCGCAAATTCATCGTCCCTGGTTTGGGTGACGCTGGGGATCGAAGCTTCAATACTCTGCCGTAAAGAGAACTGTGCATGAATCGAACTCGCTCGTTTCTAGCGTCATTCCTTTTCTTTGTACCGACAATCTTCTTGGTGGTATCGCGCGGAATCGGTGATGAAAAGGCTTCTTCAGCGAACGTCTTTGAGCAACGAATATTGCCGATCTTCAAGTCGGATGAGCCGAGCAGTTGCGTGCAGTGTCACTTGGCAGGAGTTGATCTGAAGAATTACATCCGCCCATCAAGTGAAGAGACTTTTCGCTCGTTGCGAGATCAGGGTCTTGTGAATCTCGATCAGCCGGAGAAGTCTAAGATTCTCACATTGATCAACATGAAGGACACGGATAATCCCGGAGCAAACTTATTACACGCGAAATCCCGCGACGCGGAAGCGACCGCGTTTGCTGAGTGGCTCAGACTGTGTTGCCGCGATCCGAAGTTGCGGAACGCGCCCAAATTGTCGCCAGTTGAGTTGGCGAAGCCTTCGCGCCCCAACGAGGTGATTCGATTCGCGAGAACTGATCGACTGCTCGAATCATTTGAGCAAAACATTTGGGGCCAACGACATCGATGCATGGGTTGTCACACGGAAGGTTCTGAGCAGAATCGGAAATTGGTCGAAAAAAATGGCGACCAAGTTTCATGGATGAAAAAGTCCGCCGCTGAAACGATGACCTACCTGATTCGTACGAAACATCTCATCGACAGCGATAATCCGGAAAAAAGTCTGTTGTTGCTCAAGCCGCTGAAAGAGGTTGAGCACGGTGGTGGCAAGAAGTTTTTGAAAGGAGACCTGGGCTACAAAGGATATCGCCAATGGATTGAGGATTACTCAAAAGTTGTCAGCGATGAGTATGCCAAGAGTTCGGACCTACCGAAAACGGATCGAAAACGGCTGCGAGAATTCAGTAGCGATTTGTGGTTCAAGTTGGCGAACCCGCCACAGGATTGGGACGAGAAGCTGTTGCAAGTGACAGTCTATCGCTGGGACGATCGGGCCAAGAAATGGGAGTCCTCGCCCATAGCGATCTCTGATCGGCAAGCCTCAGCGAAGTTCAAAACTTGGCAGCACACTGTGACTTTGTTGGCAGAGCCAAACTCCAAGCGAGCGGCAGAGTGGCAGCGATCGGCCGCGTTAGCTCCCGGAAAATACCTCGTCAAAGTCCACGTCGACCGCAACGGTCGCCTGCTTGATGATTGGAAAGCCGAGATGCGTGACGAAGACTTCGTCGGCCAGGCGGAATTTCAAGGCGATTGGCGACCAGGGTACGGAGCTATGACGGTTGTGGAAGCGGCCAAAATCCGCAAGTGAATCCACTCTCCTCCAATAATCCCGGCTAGGAACCTGACACACTCACCGCTTCGTTCGCACGCGGACTTTTGTCCGCTGGCGGCGTGTAGCCCCAGCGATCAATTGATGCCTGAAGAAACGGCGTCCAACGAGTCACGGTCGCGTCATCAAACTTGTAGCGATTGGTTTCGTAGTTCGACATTGATTGCACGTAATTGGCCATCTGCGGTTGAGCGGTGTCAAACCCGGGCAAGTTCAAGTGTGAGTAAATCCGCTGCAGGACTTCCAGAGGGTGTTTCGTCATCTCTTCGTGGCTGACTTCGAGCAGTTGGTTTTGTGGGATCAGTTCTTTGTCACGAAACAAGCGTTGCATCAGCATTTGATATCGTTGCAGCACATCTTCTTGGACGGCATTCCAATCATGTTGCTGCAATGAGAACAAATTCAAAAACCGGTCCATCAATTTCATCGTCGATGCGACAACAACGAATGGGTTCCGATAGACGTGGATGAACTTGGCGTTTGGAAACATCTTGAGCAGCGTCGGAATTCGTCCGGAGTGAGCCGGGTTCTTCAAGAGCAACTGCCGACCGCCGTTGGCCAACGCGACCTTTTGCAGCAAATACCGATACGTCTCTTGCCACTGAGCGATCTCTTTTTCTGACAATCCCTCGAACAGAATCGTCCGACGAAAGATGCTGTCTCCCTGACGCGGGAAGTAGTAGCCGTGGTAGTGTGAAACGTCCGTCATCGCCCCCAATGCGAAGTCTTCCGACATCGGCTCATCGAGTCCAAGCTGGACACCGTCCATTGGTCGAGTTGCTGGCAGGCTTTTTTGAAGTGCTCGTCGTAGCAGCGGCGACAACGTAATGTTGCCCCACGGCAGCAGACATTGCAGCAAGCTCAAGTGGCCAAACTGTGGGTCTTGCAGCAGGTGGTTATGCATGTTGGTCGTGCCGCTGCGCCAATGGCCGATGATGAAGACCGGCGGCGGATCAAGTTTCTGATTGGCGATCGCTCGGCCATGTCGCATTCGTTCATAAACTCGAATCGGCGCACCAAGCGCCGTGCATCCTGCCGCAGTCACGAATTGCTTCCAGCCAACGGAATTGACTCCATTTTCGCTGACAACTCGGCTCAATACCGAAAGACGGCTCCCTGCGAGCGGGTGCAACCATTTGAAAAGTTTGTCTTGATTCATCGAGGATATCCAAATGCTTCAAACGCAAAGCGCCATTCTTTGGCAACTAATTCACGCTGGCTCTCTAACAGAACGCTGTCGTGTCCAGCGAGTTTTCCTGGTCGAGCGAACGCGGCATTGTCCAAGCGACTTCGCAGTTCGTCAAAGCCAGACAGGCCAAGTTGCGAGTAAACGCACTCCAAAATGCTGACAGGATTTTCCAACAGTTCTTCGTAACGAACTTCAGCGAGTTGTCCGGCCGGAATTTGAGTTCGGTCGGCAAGATATTTTTGCAGCATCGCTTGATAGCAACCGACTGCGTGGCTCGTCAGCGACTCAAGTGGCACTGATTGCAGTCCCCACAGGCCAGTCAGTTCTCGCCATCGCTCAGTCTGTGCTGAGTAAACCTGATAGGGATTACGAACCAAGTGAATAAATTTTGCTTGCGGGAACATTTCTAAAACCCGCGGAATGCGCCCCGTGTTTGTTCCGTTGCGCGATAGCAACCGAGCCTTCCCAGTAAACCAAGCGACTTTTTGTAAGAAGCCTCGGTAAGTCTGTTGCCACGCGCGGACGTCAGTGTCAGACAAACCCTCCAACAACACGGCACGACGAAACGCCAATTCCGCTGCTCGGGGAAACGTGTAGGCGTGATAGATCGAAACGTCGCACAAGCCCGCCATCGCGAAGTCGTCCCCTTGCGGAGCATCCAATGACAGCGGCAAATCATCCACGTGCCGAGTCCGATTCAATCGTTTTGCCAAGAATCGTCGGACGCATGGTTCGAGCGTCACCCAGCACTTCGGCAAGACGCTATGCAGCAATCTCACGACCGCAAATTGTGGATCGTGCGCCATGAGCTCGTGCATCAGCGAATGCCCTGATTGCCAATGACCAACGATGAAGACCGGAGCCGGATGTAACTCAAATTGCTTGGCTCGCGATTCATGACGCAGTGATTCCCAGCAGCGCTCGGGAGCCAATGAGCAACTCGCCCCCTTGATCACCGCCGCTCGTCGCCGAAAACTCGCATCAACTCCGCCATAAACGGCTTGCAAATGTCGCCAATGACCTGGGACGCTCCCGCATAAGAAATGCGGCAACCGCCGCTTTCGTTCATCCGACATTCAAGACACCCTACGAGCCGTACAATTTCCGTTGTGCAAATCAGATATCCTCTCCCACAGTCTAGCGACCTCACCATTTTTCCTCCGCACCTCCCGTGTCATTCACGTCAAAATTCGTTGGAGTGAGATTCGATTTGAACACGGATGATACAGAAGTCACGAAGAAGGAATCTGAAGGTCAACTCAGTAGTTCCTCGGACTTGCGGATTGCGCCATTCGTCGCTGCGGATAGCTCGTTCTGTTGGTTTGTTGCGGCTTGGGATTCCGGTAAGCTGCGGTTCGGCATTGAGGCGCTTCGTTCGTGAGTTTCGCTCTGTCGATGAATCGTATTGCAAGCAATCTGCTGAGACGCATTG
>CAIJTL010001011.1 GCA_903823545.1 uncultured Planctomycetaceae bacterium | reverse complement strand
GCAGGCACCACGACAACAAACATCGCATCACGAAAACTCCCAGAACTTGGTGATGAAACGGAACTCAACGACGCCACCAGCATAATCCAGCGATCGCGAAATCGGCATTCATCAAGAATGTTTCAGGCAGAGATGCCACATCCAAAACCTCCGTGCCGCGGTGTCTCAAGGTTGTTTCGACTGGCCTGCGTTTCTCTGGAGTCCGCCATCAAATCAGACTTAGATGAAGCGGGGGATTCGTTGAACGCAAAGACGCCAAGGCGCAGGGACACAAGGATACCACTTTGCGTCCCTGCGCCTTGGCGACTTTGCGTTGAATCATGTGCCGCTCGATGGGGTAACACTTGCGTGCGCAGCCAGTCCAGTCCATCGGTCACTCGTCTACGCTGCACGCGGTCTTGCGGAGCGGACTTCGGTCTCGAGTTGCGCGTTGATCAGGCAGCCTCGAGCGACGGCGAAGGTGTCGTCGGTAGCGAACTGAATGTTGCCGATCTCTAAAGGGAACCGAGCGGTCTCGAATGCGTTTTGCAGAAGAATGCGGAAGCCCTGTGTCCTGGCGACTCCGCCGACAACAACGACCGCCAACGGTTGAGGAACATCGAGCGCGCGCGGCTGCTGAGTGAATTCCTCAGCGGCAGTACGAATGAGTCCGTAAGCCAAATCCTGATACACGTCCGTTAGGAATTGTGATTCAGGATCGCTGGTTGATGCGAGTACGCTTTTCAGTCGTTCTCGATGTGCTCTGGCTTGCTCAAGGTTGAGAAAGCTCGCGCCGTCAGTATCGCGGAACACGAACTCAAAATGTTCCGCAATCAACTCGTCCATCCAATCGCCCCCGCGTGGAATCGTTGCGATTGCGACTTGAATGCCACGATGGGCGAGTACCAATTCGCTCGTTGCCGCCCCGAAGGAGAGGCCGATCCCCGTGAACGAGCGGCTCACCAAGTGAGCGAGTATTGCCGCCATACCAGCGGGCAATACTTGTGGAGTGAAGCCCCGTAGCCGAATCAGCCGAGTCAAGAATTCCAGCTCGTTGCTTGTTGCCAACGACTGGAACATTTCGCCTCCCGGTAGAGTAACACAACACATCTCTCCCGGCTGATCTGGCTCACCCAACAACGCTTCGACCAAAGCGGCCAAGCATTGTCGGGCTACGGGGTCGTTCGTCGGCAACCGCCCATGAGGTAATAGCGATTGAGGACGAACGTGAAACAAAGAGGAATACGCAGCGGCGTTATCACCGATCAGGGCCAACGCTCCGTCACAAATCGCGAACGGAATGTGCCCCGCCTCTAATAACGCTCGGTATTCCGACGCATCTGGCAACACGGCGAAGAGAGCTCGGCTGGATGAACCAACCGTTTGCTCGCCGCGCAGACGCAAACAACGAATTTGAGAGGAACCGACATCTAAGCCAACGCTCATGGACGCTCCTCTCGAGTTTGAACGGCAGACAGAGCTCGATCCAGCGGACTACGCGTTGCGACAGGGACGGCAACAGGGCGTCCGCTCGGCGATGCTGTGGAACTGGAAACGCTCGGGATATTGATGCTCGTCGTCTTACTCGCCGTCGCTTCGGCACGCTTCGCAGGAACGAATCGCGACACAGGTTTTGAAGTTGGTGGAGTTGATTGATCGACTCGAAACTTCCGTGCGGCACCAGTCGAATCTGTTGCGGTGACAAACTCGTTCGATGCCTCAGCCGGTCGTGCTGATGGCTGCGGTGCCACGTTAGGAGTATGTGGCTTCGGCACTTCATGACCTTGGTCCAGCCGCAAATTCTTCGGCGTCGCTGGCCGACCGTGGAATTGCAGTGGCGATGCGAACTTCACTTTTTCTTCGGTCATCGGCAATTGATTGTTGATCAGCGAGTCGAGCAAGGATTGCTTGGCCGCTGTAGTTGTTGGTAACGCGTTGTTGAATTGGGTCTCATCCGGTGAGGGAACGCTGGCTGGCGTCGCCACAATCTCACGCTGAAGTGACGCAGCTTGCGGTTGGGACGCCTGAGCCGTAGGTGCGGCAACGCGGTTGTAGTCGTGATCAGGACGGGGGCGTTTTGGTTGCTCCCATTCCGATTGAGTACGGCGGCGTAATGACCAACTAAAGCCGAGCAGTGCGATCAACCCGACCCCCGCTGTCAAAATTGGTGGCCAAATCGACCACGCAGCAGCGATCACTGGTTTTGAATCACTTGCGACATCGTCGTTCGGAGCGATCTCATCAAAGGCGTCATCACTGAGCTTCCCTTTGCCGTTCACTTCAGTGATTGCACGATGCTCACGCGGCGCATTCAGCCGTGATGGTTCTGCTTTTTGATTGGTCTCTTCATTCCAAAGTGAGTCACTCGCACGCGGCGCTTCTGGGCTGTCGGTTTCGTGAGTCAGGTTTGACGCGGGAACTTCACGAGTCGGGTATGAACCAGCCGGTTGGTCACGCGCTGTGGCAGATTGATTTGGATCAAACGGAACCGGGACTCCATCGGCAGGTGGTGCCAGGACCATGTTTGTGTCTCGCGAAATTTGATCGCGAGCTGTGCTACGCACTCCGCCGACTCTTTGCGGAGCAAATCGCGATTCTTGCGCACTCTCGTCCGAGAAAGTTGGCGGCGGCGGCACGTAAGTCACCGCAGACTCCACTTCGGGGGTTCGGAGAGTCGATTGTCGCAAAGAAACATCCGGCGATATTTGTGCTGGAGGTGTTCGCTGAGGTGACTGATTCGCGTCGTCGACATCTTGCTCCGTCTTGAGCTTCGTCGGCTCAGGGATACCTTCGATCCGTTCCACCGCCACTGAATTCGGCGGGAAGATCAGCACGGTTTCCGATGGGAGCGATGCATCAAATCGTTGTTGATTGGAATTCTGAAACCGTTGGCCCTGTCCCGAAGGAGGAACGATTTTGACTTCAGAGGCCAAGCCAGGATCTTGTCGCATCACCGCGAGGATTGCTGGGATGTTGGCGTTTTCGGCCTTCAGCTTCAGGACCACCGGACGATCGAGCAGATTCACGAATCCAATTTGGACGTATGAGGATGAAGCCTGTCTTGAAGCGGCACCGCTCTGAGCGGATGCCGAGTCTCCGCTACGTGTCGATCCGAAGCTGGAGTTGCGCGTGACTTGAGCGTCCGAGATGATGAGATCACCTGGAAGCAGTTCAAAATAAGAGGCTGCCGCGTACGAGGTTGATTGCCCCGGCCGACCGTTGCGAATGACTCGAAGTTGCCCCGACGCATCTTTGGCAAGGCCACCGACTCTTTCGAGCAAGTCGCTGAGCGTGTCACGTCCCGGAGTAATCTCATAGACAGCCGGTCGAGCGACTTGTCCGAGCAAGCCGACATACGGTTGCTTGGATGAAGCACTCGACATTCCTTGTTGGACTCGCGGCCTTGGACGGCCATTCGAATCGAGAGTCCCACTCGGTCGTCGCTGGTTGTTTCCTGGACCGCCGTTTGCGTTAAACGGGCTGTTGAATTGATTGTTAGCCTGGCCGTTGTATTGAGTGTTGAACGGATTGTTTCCGTTCGTCATCTGACCGTTGTTGCCAAAGCCACTGTTGCCAAAGCCTCGGCCACCGAATGCGGGATTGTTGGCGATGTAGTCCGGTTGATTGACCGGCGGAATCATACCGCTGCCATTGAATCCGTTAGGGCTCAGTCCACCAGGTAGAGGGCCGGCCTGCATGATTTGGAAACTGTCGCCAGAAGCAGGATTGCCGTCTGCAGTCCGTTGCCACATCCCCGATGCCGGGCCGAAGTCTGCTGGCGATTCGTTGATGTTGCCCGTTGATCGAAACTCACCGTCGATCCACGAATCGGCTTCATGAATCTGACGCGTGTTGAAGTCGTCGCTCAGCGGCGGGTATTGATACGCCGACGCCGTTGCGCTCAACGTGAGTATTCCCACGTTGCACAAAATCGGGACGACGTAAGACCAGCGAAGGCTCGCCATGAGCGGTTTCCAATTTGGTTAACAAGGTGCCCGCGCACTCTCTGGCACATTGATCGGACAGCGGCCGTATTACCCATCAGGTAATTTGGGGGCACTTTACGGATTGTGCTGATCCTTTCGATCGCAGCGAGTTCGCAGCCGAAAGCAACACTGCCCATCTTTCCTGGTTTGCCAAGCAGCTATTGCCTAGCTCCGGTTTTGCCGAAAGAACCGATGACGACAGCGCGTTCCTGAATTGCATCAATCCCGTTGTCACAACGAGCCAACGTCGTTCAAACCGTGACCTAGATTCAAAGGCGAGGTCTACCAAGCCCACCGAGCTTGTCTCGGTGGGGAACTTACATAAGGGCACTCGCCCCAACACTTTCACCCAGAATTCTGTCGCTCATGATCCGCGCGATGTCATCACTGCTCGAACCCAAACGTCGGCTGGGCGACCTGCTGATCGCACGAGGTTTTTTGACCGAAGAGCAGTTGCAGATGGCGCTGGAGGAACAGCGATCGACTCGCGGAGCGAAGTTGCTCGGCGAACTGCTGATGGATCGGGGTTGGTGTAGCGAAGAGCAAGTTCTCGAAGGGCTGTCGATCGAGTTGGGCTTGCCGTATGTGAAGCTCGAAAGTCGGTTGTTCGACTCGAAGATCGTGGACTCGTTGCCGCGCGACTTCATCGACAAGCACACGGTGCTGCCGCTCTTCAAAGTGCGAGACACGCTGACTGTGGCGGTCTCTGAGCCGACGAATGTCTTCTTGGTCGAGCAACTCCGCGACGTCGCAAAATGCGACATCCAAATTGTGATCGCGGCAGGTAAAGACATCCGCCGCATGGTGCAGACCTATCTGCCCAATGAGCGTGTCTTTGTCATCGACGACATCATTGATGACGCTCGCGATGATGCAGTCAAGCTGATCGAGCAGTCGGTTGAAGATATTGCCGCTGCGGCTGAAGCCGCCGGTCAAAGCCCGATTATCAAGCTCGTCAACTATGTGCTCTATAACGCGGTGAAAGATCGCGCGAGCGACATTCATATTGAACCGGGCGAGCGATTGCTTCGAGTTCGATATCGAGTTGACGGAGCCTTGTATCAATCGCTGGAGCTGCCGATGAATCTAGCGCCGGCCGTTGCGTCGCGCATCAAGATCATGGCGAGCATGGATATCAGCGAACGACGACTGCCGCAGGACGGTCGTATCCACGTGCTGATGGAAGGGCACCCGGTCGATCTCCGAGTCAGCACACTTCCCGGGCAGTTCGGCGAGAAAGTCGTCATCCGAATTCTCGACAATCAGTCGATCAATCTGTCGCTACAGCAACTCGGATTCAGTAGCGACATTCTCGAAACATTCCGCGAACAGTTGGAACGGCCTAACGGAATTGCGCTCGTGACCGGCCCAACCGGGAGCGGCAAGAGCACGACGTTGTACGCGGCTCTCAGCACAGTGAACTCGATCGAATCGAACGTCTGCACGGTCGAAGACCCGATCGAATTTCAGTTGGCAGGAATCAATCAGTTTCAGGTCAATGAGAAGATCGGCCTGACCTTTGGCGGCGTGCTTCGCAGTCTGTTACGACAAGACCCTGACATTATCTTGGTCGGTGAAGTTCGCGATGAAGACACAGCTCGCGTCGCCATTCAAGCGGCACTGACGGGGCACCTGGTCTTCAGCACGCTGCACACAAACGATGCTTGCAGCACGGTGACGCGACTGCTCGACATGAACGTCGAAGGCTATTTGCTGGCAGCCTCGCTCAACATGGTGTTGGCTCAACGCCTTTGCCGAAGACTTTGTGCGAAATGCAAAAAAATCTACGACGCGCCGAAAGATGTGCGGCAGGTCATGGAAAAGTACGGCATCGAGTGCGAAACGTTTTATCGCCCGGTCGGCTGCAAGAAATGTCGCAATACTGGCTATTCAGGCCGCATCGCGATCCATGAATTGCTTGTCATCGACGACGCAATGCGAGAGATCATCGCGACAAATCCGACGCTCGGTGTGCTCAAGGAACAAGCGAAGCAGTCGCCGATGATCACGCTCCGCTACGACGGTCTCCGCAAAGTCAAAGAGGGAATCACGACTGTGGAAGAAGTGCTGCGCTCGAGCAATGAAGGCTGGAAGCCGAATCGAGCGGCGACGAGTGGAAGTTGATTGGTGCATCAGAGTTTGATCAATGGTCAGTGATTGTTTGGGAATTTGTCATCATGCGATTTGTTTATCAGGCCAAAGATCCGAACGGCACGCTACGCACCGGTGAGCTTGATGGCGATAGCTTTGAAGCGGCTTCAATGCAGTTGCGTCAGCAAGGCTTGTATGTCTTGTCGCTCGATCCGGTCGTGATCAACAAGAACAGCACTCCGTCCATCTTTGCAAAGCGAGTGACTCGAAGCGATATCGTTGAATTCGCCAGCCAGATGGCCGTTATGGTCGATGCGGGAGTCCCACTTTCGAATGCATTGGAAGGGCTTGCCGCACAGTCAGAGAATCCGACGCTGAAGACGATGCTCGACAACGTTCAACAAGGGGTGCAAGGTGGTGACGACCTTTCTTCATCGCTCGCGAGATAT
>CAIJTL010001010.1 GCA_903823545.1 uncultured Planctomycetaceae bacterium | reverse complement strand
CTTCGCTTATTACGAAAGCCCCCGGCCTTACACGCGTTGAAAGAGCCTTTCTACTGCAAAAGACCAACCACAATTCTTCTCCGCGGTGCTGTGCGATTTGCCAAACGTGATCAGAGTCGTTGCGTTCGCAGCAGAATATCGGGACGCAAAATCGTAGCCCCTTTGATGTCTACTTTTGACATCGGCCATTGCTCCATCGGCGTGAGCATCTCTAAACCGCTCGGACCAATCAGCATCGTGTCGCCGACCATTGCGGGACCAACTGACGGATGCCAGAACATGGCGGTTCCAGCCTGCAACGTAACGTTGCTGCTCGGCGTGACTCGGGCTTCGCACGTTTCGTAACCAATCACTTCCGCTTGATCAGCGAATTCCCATTCTTCACTCCGACCAAGTTTTTCATAGATGCGCGCGACTCGCTTCCAAGTGTCCGAAATCGACCACCCCGCCTGGGAGAAGTGCATCCCGGTTGCTTGCGTCATCAACGCGACTTGAAAGCACTCGCGTAGTTCGTCCGAGATTTCGCCGAAACTGATCGTTCGTGTTGCTCCGACACACAAGCCGTCTCGGCGTCCGATCGCTGTCAAGGAGCAGAATCGCTGAACAGGCTCGGTTCCCGAATTCCAGTGTCGAAAGCGCTGAGAGATACCATCGCCGCAGATCTGAATGCGTTCGGGGATCACTTGATGTCGCAACAGCCTGTGAGCCAGTTGGCCAGCAATCTCTGCTTCCGTTTCACCTTGGTCAAAATGTCGAGCGGTCGCTTCGACCGCATGAGAAACCTGTATCCCTAACTCTCGGAGCCGCTCACATTCAAGGGCATTCAATGGCTGACGAAGACGAGACAACTCAGCGGAGACATTGCTGGTTCGACCAAATCCGCTATCGCTGGCAACGTTTCGACCGCGACATAAATCCTCGACGAGCACAGACGGCGATTCATGCCAAGGTCGCTCCTTCAATTGGAATCCCAGACCCGACAACGTCCCTTCAAAGAATTGGGCAGAGTCGGAGTTGTTCGTCAGGAGCACACGCGCGTCTGGCATCAAGAAGAGTGAGGCGACCGTTTCCGATGAACCACAACGAGTAAAATCTGCTCCGCTAGTAAACCACGCAAGGTTGCTCGGTCTTTGGAGCAACAACGCCGAGTAACGATTCGTCTTCAAGAACTTCGCGACCTTTTCATGCTTCTGGTCAATATCGGTCGCGCGTTCGAGAGAGAAAACCGGAAGCTCTCCTGATGATTGGAACGGCGGCGGTTCGACCAAAATCGTCATGAGGATTTCCGCGAAATCGAACACTGAATGGGTCGGACCACGTCGTGATCGAATCCTTCGAGTGAGTTATTTGCTCAACAACTTTTGCGAACGCATCTTGGATTGCTCGTGAGAAACAACGGGACGATGGAACGCGGCGCGAAAGATACCAACGGAATCTGGCGACCGATAGAATTTTTGTCGCAGGAAGGTGGTTCACCGCAACGAGTCTTCCGATTGTGCCGGAAGCCGTAGAACTGAATTCGCGCCCGGCACGACATCGCCAATAACGAACAAGCTTCTTAAGTCG
>CAIJTL010001009.1 GCA_903823545.1 uncultured Planctomycetaceae bacterium | reverse complement strand
TGCTGTTGGTCGTGGCGGGAGTCGCGTGGCGTCAGTCGAAAGCAGAACCCCAGGAGCATCCTCATGAGTGCTGAGTTAGCGACATGGCGTCCGTTGTTTGAGTTCGCGATGGTTCTCATCGTGCTGGGACTCGCCGGCTGTTTGAACGCGCGCGCGCGAATTTCGTGGTGGCTCTCGCAAGGACTTGTCACGCTCGGTGTGATCGTCGGCATGGCGTCGACCGGCGCGATGCACCCGCGAGTTGACCTGTTTTCGCTGGGAATTTGGCTGCCATTGGTGGCGGTTATCGAACTGGGTGTTTGCGTTCTCAGCCACAAATCTGTGCCGCCGTCTGAGACCACAAAGCCTTCGCTTTAAGCGTTTATTGAATCACTTGAACGCCAACGAAAACACGAGTTGATCTCAACATGGAAACGCTGCGACCAGTTGCTCAGTGGGTTTTAATCTGCGCGCCGGTACTTGGTTTGTTGTTGGCCTGTTTGTCGAAACGAGCTGTTAGAACGCTTGTCGGAATTCGCGTTCTGGTCGTCGCCATGCTGTTGAGCGCGTTGGGTTTGTTGTGTGACGTTGCCAACAGCGGAGCACCCATCGAACAGTCGCTCGGAACTTGGCTGTCCTTGGTCGCCTTGCAGCGACCGCTGACGATCTCCTTCGGCGTTCGTTGCGACACATTAGCTCTGCTGCAAGTCGCCTGGACCTCAGCCGTCTTATTCATCGTGTTGGCACGTTGGCCGAACCACATTTCACTGCGATGGTTGATGTTGGCTTGGGTCGGTGTGACGGATGTCGCCACGGCGGGAAATCTTGGCCAGATGTTTTGGGGATGGTGCTTGTCTGCTTGGGCGAGTTCTGAATTAGCTCGGCGACACGATACAAACTCCGAAACATCGCCTGCTTTCCGACCAGTCTGGTTGGTACAGCGAGTCTCCGATGTGATGTTGTTGTGCGGCATCGGATTGATCTGGCTTCACTTCGGCTCGCTGGAATGGTCCGCGTGGACTGTCGAAGCGATTGCTCGTCAGCGTTCGGATTTGCTCGGCAGTGTCGCCTTATGTGTGTTGATTGGCGTGATCGGTCGGTGTGCTCAGTTGCCCTTGTCCGTGTGGTTGGAAACGGAAACCGGCTTCGCCGCGAAATCAAATCGCTCGGTCGTGAAGCTGTCGGATGAAATGGTCGGTTTATGGAATGTGCCTGACGGGCATCATGTCGCGGATCGGTTGAAGGCTGACCCGGCAGGTCGTTGGCAAAACGGAGATGATGAGGCCATCTCCGCATCTATTATGGCTTGGTGGTTGTGTGCGGCATTCTTGCCGGTTGGCATCTGTGTGTTGCTCCGTTTTGAACCGCTCCTGGCAGCCGCATCAAACACGAAGCTGCTCGCGGTTGCCGTAGGGGCTTTCACGTTGATGCTCTGCTCGGCGAGTGCTGCGGCACAAAACAGTTGGGCTCGAGTCCTCGGACAATTGGCGGTCGGACAATGTGGCCTCACACTGCTGACCTTGTGCCTCGAACAGTCTGATGGAACTGACGTGGCGATGTTCATGTTGCTGTGGCAGAGCCTGTTGTTCGCGTTGCTGCTGACGGCGAGTGTCCCTTCAGAGCGTCGAAGCAGCAGCGGACTGCTGGTTGTCACGGCATTGTTGCTGATCTCCGGGGTGCTCGGACGACATGCTGTTGTCGATGTAATCTGGGAGAAAGCGTTTCCCGCCGTTGTCGCAGAAGCGTCGACAACGCATGACTTGGATCAAATAGGAGACGTCAACGATGACAGCATTGTGTTGGGAACGACTTCGTCTGGCTTGTTGCCGATTGTGGTGGGAATGGTCTGCCTGTCCGAATTACTGCTGAGCTTCTCGCTGTTTCGCGCGATCTATTTGAGCCGCCGGTTGCAATTCGCGTCTCGGATGCAGACGTCATCAGACCCGTTCCTTTGGCTGGTGCTGATGACCTTCGCCGCTATCGGAGTTTGGTTGGGTTCGGATGCAGAATCCTGGAGCAAGATCCTGGGAGCCGTCGGTACTGCGACGAACTCAGCACAAGCGAACTCTCCTCGAATGACCTTGGGATTCGGACATCTGATGCCACTCTCTGCGATCGGCCTCGTGCTGGCTTGGTGGATGTATGCGAAACCTTCGGCGTTGCCTGAAAAGGTTTCGTCTTGGATGGGACCATTTGCTCGATTAAGCCGCAATCGGTTCTATTGGAACGACCTCTACTTCTTGTTGGTCTCTCAGCCAGGAATCTCGCTCGGTGGCTGGATCGCGTGGTTGGACGAGCAGATTTGGGAGCGTGCCCGACAATTCGTCCGCCGGAGCTTCGCTCGTTTCGCCGGCGAATCCTACGAACCGCTGGCCAACGGTTCGTGGTCCGTCTATGCCCTGACCACTTTCAGTTCTGCTGTCGTGCTGGTCTGGATGCTGATGTGGTTGAAGTCGTCATCATGAAGAAGCCTCTCCCGATAATTGATTTCAAAACAAGCACGACGCGC
>CAIJTL010001008.1 GCA_903823545.1 uncultured Planctomycetaceae bacterium | reverse complement strand
CCACGGCCTCGATCCACAGATTGCATTTACTGCTCCGACTGACGGTGACTACGCAGTGCGACTGTTTGCGTTCCCGTCGCAGACTGACTCGAACGTCAATTTCTCCGGAGCTGCTACGTACGTTTATCGACTGACTCTTTCGGCTGGTCCGTTCGTCGATCACGTTCTGCCGATGGCCGTCACGCGCGGTCAGACTACGAAATTACGCTTACATGGCTGGAATCTTCCGCCGGAGTTGACCGAGATCCCCGCCACTCCAATGGCGACGGATGTATTCGATTTTCGACATACGCTGCTTACTAACTCGCTGCAACTTCCAATCGACGCGCATCCGAGCCTTGTTGAAATTGAGTCCGCTGATCCGAATGCGGCACCGCAAGAGTTTCCGATACCCTCGTCGATCACCGGTGTCATCTCCAAGCCGGGTGATGTTGATCTCTTCAAGTTCACGCTAACTGCGAAGCAAGCCATTGTCATTCGCACGGATGCCCGATCAACGGGATCACCGATCGACCCTGTCTTGAAGCTGTTGAAACCTGACGGCACTGTCATTCAAGAGTTGGATGATGGTGCAAAAGGTGATTTCGATCCGGATCTAAACTTTACCGCTCCGGCTGATGGCGAGTATCGACTCTCCATCACAGACCGATTCAATGCTGGCGGGCCGAGGTTCGTTTATCGCCTGACGGCCACTCCTTCGCTGCCGAGTTTTGAGCCCCAGGTTGCGGCAGACGTCTTTGTGATAAAGGACGACAAACCGCTTGAAATTCCCGTGACGATTGAACGTCAACGAGGTTTAGCAGGTGAGATTGAATTTATGGTGAGCGGTCTCCCTGAAAAGGTAACTTCGGAGCCAGTGATCTCTGGCAAAGAGGGCGACACCGCGAAAGCGATCAAGCTACTGGTCAAGGCGGAGCCCGGCGTCACATTCTCAGGTCCCGTCCGTATCATTGGCCGTAGTAAAAGCGAGCCAATTTTGGAGAAGTTTGCCGCGGTTCCGCTGGCGACCTTCGGGACAACTACCACTCAGCTTTGGCTGACAGTCATTGCGGCACCCGCCAAATAGATGCTGTCACTTGGTGCGTCGAATTAGCAGAAATTAAATCTGCACACGACGAGCCACACGATAGTTTCGCAGACGCAATCATTGATCGGCGATAACAAAGTCGAACGTAACGAGTGAGTCCGGCTTACGAATCCTTGAGCTTCCCCTCGCCAGACACCCGTTTGACGTTGCTATAGTGCGCACTCATTGCGTCTCACCCACAAAGTTCTTCGAGGGTTCATGTCATGATTTCGCGACTTCGAGCCATTCAATTTGCAATGTTCTTTGTCGTTGTTGTGGCGTTGATACCGACTCCATCTTCCGTGGCGCAACAAGGTGGCGTTGGGGGCGGTGGTTTTGGAGGAGGTGGTGGTCAAGGCGGGCAGGGCGGGGGACAAGGTGGCGGGATTCAGGCTGCCGGCGGGATTACGATTGACGGGGACGGAGTTCTGTCGGCACCGAAATCGAAAGTCATCTCACTAGATGTCGCACGTAAGCGCATGCAGGCGATGGCGAAAGAGTATCTTTCGGAAGATGTCGCTCGTAGCAGCAACCTGCGGAAGGTTTCGCTTGTTCGACTTGAGCGAGCCATCGCAGACATCATGGAGAAGAAGGAAAGCCCATCGGCAGAGATGCAATACCTTGCAGGGCTTCAGCGGATTGATTTTGTCTTCGTCTTTCCGGAAACGAACGACCTCGTCATCGCTGGCCCGGCAGGCCCATTCGCACCGGATCCAACGGGGCGAGTCATCAGCTTGAATAGCGGTCGGGCCGTACTTCGGCTCGATGACTTGATGATCGCTCTGCGTACCGCCGCAAAGACTTCGCAGTGGGGGTGCTCGATCGACGTTGTCGCGGAGCGGTTGGCGGAAATGCAAAAGTTCTTGAAGCAGAATTCGGGAGCCGGAACAGCCAACGCCGCGCAACAAAAATTTCAGCAAATGCAAAAGATTCTGGGAAACCACGACGTGACGGTGACTGGCATTCCGAATGACACGCACTTCGCTCAGGTTTTGGTGGAAGCGGACTATCACATGAAGTTGATCGCGATTGGCCTCGAAGATCCACATGTGCCCGGATTAAAGAGTCATTTTGCGCTGATCCAACCTGGAGGAAACACACTTGAACGTTGGTGGTTCACTCCCCTGTACGATGCGTTTCAAACAAGCGGTGACGGGCTGGCGTTTGAGTTCACTGGTCAGCGTTGCCAATTACTGACTCAAGGAGAACAAGCAGATGCGGCAGGGCGTCGCTCCGACGCGGCCTTCACGCGACAGAGCACTCAGGTCTTCGCGAAACAGTTCACCGAGAAATTCCCCGAATTGGCCAAGCAGATGCCAGTCTTTTCAGAACTTCAAAACCTATTTGATCTGGCCGTGCTGACTGCGCTAATCAAGCGGGAGGGGCTCGCGCAAAAAGCAAACTGGGAACCGAATCTATTCCTCGACGACCAACGAGCGCCGGTCCTTCGCGGCCCTGTCCCCAAGCACACGAAGACCGTGCTCAACATGAAGATGTCCAATCGCGGTGTCGCGATCGCGCTGCTCAGCGGTGGAGTGGTCATAGACAGCCAACAAATTTTGCAGAAGTCGGCAGCCAGCATTCAAACATCCGCAGAAGTCGGAAGCCGTCGCGTCAAAGAGTCGCCGCCGATGAACCTCGAAGACAAGCGTTGGTGGTGGGACTAGTCCAATCAGGATTGTTCCGCACTATTTCGTAATCAACGAGTGCGAGTTGTGTGTCTCTTTCATTCTGCGTTGCTAGCGAGGTGTCCTCATCGCCGTTAGTTTACGACTCCATACGATTAAAGCCTCGTTGGCGTCTTATCACTCGGTTTTTCCCTCATTTATTGTTCGGTTTGATCAATGGCTTTCCTACCTGTTGAAGAGCAGCTCGCCATCATCCGTCGTGGCGTTGAGAAGATTGTTCCTGAAAACGAACTGGCGACAAAGCTGGCGAAAAGTCGTGAAACAAATACGCCGCTGCGAGTGAAATACGGCATCGATCCGACTGGCATCGACGTCCATTTGGGGCACACGGTCCCGCTGCGAAAGATTCGTCAATTTCAAGAGCTTGGCCACCAAGCGGTCATCATCATCGGCAACTACACCGCGTTGGTTGGCGATCCCAGCGGACGCGATCAGGCGCGAGCCAAGCGGCTGACGGCGGAAGAAGTCGAAGCGAATGCCGTCGATTACCTTAATCAAGTCGGCAAGGTGATCGACTTGTCGAAGGCGGAAGTGCATCGCAATGGCGATTGGTTTAGCGCGATGTCATTCTCTGACATCTTGCAACTTTGTGGCAAAGTGACCATCGCGCAGTTGCTGACTCGCGATGATTTTGCCAAACGGATGGCTGCGGAGACCCCGATCTTTTTGCACGAATGCCTGTACCCGATCATGCAAGCGTGGGACTCGGTCGTCATCAAGTCTGACATCGAACTCGGAGGGACCGAGCAGCTTTACAGCTTCATGCTCGCTCGCGATCTCCAAGCGGATCAAAAGTTGTCACAGCAAATCGGAGTGATGTCTCCGATCTTGGTCGGGCTCGATGGTGTTCGCCGCATGGGCAAGAGCCTGGGGAACTACATCGGCATCTCCGAATCGCCTTACGACATGATGAAGAAGTTCATGCAGGTTCCTGATGACGTCATGCGGATGTATTTTGAATTGCTCACCGACATCCCTCTCGCCGAGATTGACTCGTTACTCGCCGGACATCCGAAGACCGCGAAGATGTCGTTAGGGAAAACGGTCATCGGCCAATATCACTCGGCACCTGATGCTGAAGCGGCCGCGAGTCGTTGGCAACAAGAAGTCGGCGAAGGGGCATTGCCGACCGATATTCCTGTGGTGAAGATTTCCAGCAGCAAGTTGTCTGATGGAACTATCCAAGCCGCTCGATTACTCGTTGACACTGGGCTCTGTCCAACGACCAGCGATGCACGCCGGGCGATCGCGCAAGGTGGGGCCTATTTCGGCGAAGCGAAAACTCGGATTGAATCGCACGATCAAGCACTCTCGATCACCGGAGGCTTGTTACTGTTTGTCGGCAGGAGAAAAATCTGTCGAGTCGAAGTGGGCGAGTAGTTGTGGTCGAGTTGCTCCGCAACTCGACGCCGAGTCGCGGAGCGACTCGGCCACATTGCGGCGCAACCGCGCTATTTCTTGGCCGCTCGCGGGCGTGGCGTGCTGACTTTGGGAGCCTTCGCTTTCTTTGTACTCCGAGCGATCGCGATTGAGCGTGCGGCCCAAACTCGAAGACTGTCCGAATCGTCGAGTAAATCGGTCGGCAACTCGTAGTAAGACATCGTCATTGGCCGATCGGGAAACGGTTGAAACGGTTTCATGCCGCGAGCTTCAAAATCGCCTCGATTCGAGTCATCAACTTTGAGCCATAAGCGATCGTATGCAACCAACGCAAAGAATATCTCGCCCGAATAGATGCCGACGCCGCCAAACATCTTTCGGCCACGAATGCCCGAAGCCACTCGGCTGAGTCGCTCGATTGCTTCGTCTGCGAAGTCCATGTTTGTTGCCATGTTGGCCTCACGCATTACGGCTCAAACAGCAT
>CAIJTL010001007.1 GCA_903823545.1 uncultured Planctomycetaceae bacterium | reverse complement strand
GTCCGCGCTTGCCACCTTCGTCGTAAATGAAGCCGCTCACATTCGGCAGCTGTGTTTCATTGCGAAGTTCATGCTGATAGCCGCGCACGACCCATTGGTTACCGACCTTGCCTTCGGTGATGTGCTTCGAGCGGTATTGAATGCCGGAGTTGTTCGTCGCGTTGCAACGGAACGAGAGTCGCAACTCAAAATCTTTCGTCCGTCCTTCTTTCCAAATGATGAACGTGTTCCCTTTGGCCGAATTCGCTTCGGTCGTCTCACCATGAATCACGCCATCTTTGACGCTCCACAAACGCGGATCACCGTCCCAGCCAGACAGATCTTTCCCATTAAACAACACTCGCATCCCCGTTTCTTCCGCCGGAGCAGTCACGGGCTCATCCGCCGCAAACAGGCTGAATGGAATTGTCATCAACGCGACCAACAACAAATTGCGAATCATGAATTTCTCCAAAAGATGCTTATTCAACTCGACCAACAGATCGCAGTGTGCCGCAGACGAAGTTGAATCTCAATTGTTGGAGATGCAGCCGAGATCGCTTGAAGTCCGAGGCCGATCTGCCTGAGATTTCTTTTGCACGGCGAAGGACCGCGGTGTTCTGTAGTCATCTCGAAAATCGGCGACACCAACACAAACAGAATGCTCAAGCAAGCCAAGGCAATGACCGCTTTGCCAATCGTTTTCCAAACATCACGAGACTTCGGCTCGGGACACTCTGGATGAATCATGGCCGATCTCCAGTCGGCAACTTGCGATGGCCTCAATATTGGAGTCGATCGCAATTGGTCTCGACTTCTCAAGAATGGCTCGCCGCCATCTGTATTGGAGCAGGCTATTTGCCAAAAGGTTTCCCGCAGAGGCGCAGTGTCCGCAGAGCACAGTAGTAGTGCCTTCTCCGCGAACTCTGCGTCTCTGCGGGAAAGTTTCGACTTTCAACTCAAATGGCGGAGAGTCTCAGAAATCAAAGCGTTCGTCGATCACGCGACGTTTGCTGTTGAACTCCACTTGAGTGATTGAGTTTGATTCGAGTTGTTGTTCGAGGTCACGCATTTCGCGTTGTTTGACTTGCTTGGCGTGAGCGCGACTGACGTCGTAGTTGATCGCTTCTGAGCCCTGGTAGCCACAGGATAGAGGTGAGCCACAGCAACAGATCAGCGAATTCCAAGCCGCGCAGTCTGGCAGGCTAGACTTCAGTCTTTACCCGGTTGGACTTGTTCACTACGGTCCCACCACCCCTTCGTGCCGGTTGCTTTCCTCAAGACATCTTCCCGCCTTACTGCATCCCTCTCACATCTGCATTGCCGGAGTTGACTCATGCCACATTGTTTACAAGTCATCCTCTGCTCGTGCGCTATCGATCGGAAGCCTTTCATTCAAACTTTTCCGTTTGTTCTGATGGGACTTGGCTTGCTCTGCCTAACAGGCTGTGCGACGGGGTATCACCGCGAGGGTTTCCTCGGCGGCTATTCGGATGCCCAACTTGGTAAAGATGTCTTTCAGGTTAGGTTCAACGGAAATGGATACACAGGAAGTGGCCGTGCTGCAGACTTCGCCTTGCTTCGTTGTGCTGAAGTTGCGATTGAGAATGGCTATCCATACTTCGTCATTGTGAATGGTGAAGATACGGAGACCCGCAGCACGCATACGACACCGACTACGACAACCGGTTCCGCAACTGTCATCGGAAACTCGATCTATGGCACTGTGACAACAACCGGCGGACAAACCTATGACATAGTAAAGCC
>CAIJTL010001006.1 GCA_903823545.1 uncultured Planctomycetaceae bacterium | reverse complement strand
CGACATCGGTGCCGTCGTCGGCGGAAAAGATCGTCGCGAGCGTCGCCTCTGCGGTGCCCTCGACGACTTTCTTGCCGTCGGTGTAGAGGGTGATCTTGCCGCCCTTTCCCAAGCCGCCGCCGGCGTAGGCGAACTCCATGCGGACCTGATGCTGGCCGGGCGTGAGCGCGTCCTTGGCCTCGACCATGAAGTTTTTAAAGCCGCCCCAGTTGTAGCAGTACTTGAGCTTGCCGTTGTTGGCATACAGGGTCCAGCCACCGATGTTGGCACCCTGGCAGACGATGACGCCCTTGGCACCGCCCTCCGGGACGACAATTTCGGCGGTGACGGAATGCGACTTGTTCTTGAGATTGAGGACGCAGTTCTCCGACAGACGGCCCATGCCGCCGACGAGGAGCTGGGTCTTGCCTTTGATGAGTACCGGCCGGCCCGCGAGGTCCGGGTTGAGCTTTTCAAAAAGCCGGTCGTCCAGCGGCAACACTTTGTATTGCGCGGCTTCGATCAGCCATTGGCGCTGCAGCTCCTTGAGCTTCTCCGGCATTTGCTTGGCGAGGTCGTTCGCCTGGCTGAAATCCTTGCTGCCGTCGTAGAGTTCCCACACATCGTCGTCGAAGGCTGGTCTCTTGGCCTGAATCCAGGGCGTGTAGTGCTTGGTGACTGCGGACCAGCCCTTGTAGTAGATACCGCGGTTGCCCATGATCTCGAAGTATTGCACGTCGTGCCGCTCGGGGGCTTTGGTGTTGTCGAACGAGTAGAGCATGCTGGTGCCCTCGATCCGATCCTGCTGGATGCCGTTCACCGACTCCGGCTGGGGGAGACCCGCCGCCTCAAGGACCGTGGGGGCGACGTCAATGACGTGGGCAAACTGCGAGCGGATCTCGCCCTTGGCTTTGATGCCCTTGGGCCAGTGGACGACGGTGGCGTTGCGCGTGCCACCCCAATGAGAAGCGACCTGCTTTGTCCACTGGTAAGGCGTGTTCATCGCGTGCGCCCAGCCGACGGCGTAGTGGTTGTAGGACTCCGGCCCGCCAAGCTTGTCGATCCGATCGGTCAGGTACTGGGCCGTCTCAAAGCCTTGCAGCCCATTAAAGTAGCTCATCTCGTTGAAGGCCCCGTTGATCCCACCCTCGGCCGAGGCACCGTTGTCGCCGACGATGTAGTAAATGAGCGTGTCATCGAGGATGTTCAGCTTCTCCAGCATCTCCACGACGCGGCCGACCTCGTGGTCGGTGTATTCCAAGAACCCGGCGTACACTTCCATCTGCCGACGCAACGCAGGCTTGAACGCCTCGGGCATCGCGTCCCAAGCCGGTACCTCCTTGGGGCGAGCGGTGAGCTGGCAGTCCGCCGGGATGACTCCGAGCTTCTTCTGCCGCGCGAAAGTTTCCTCGCGCAGCTTGTCCCAGCCCTGATCGAACTTGCCTTTGTACTTGTTCACCCATTCCTTCGCCACATGATGCGGCGCGTGTGTGGCGCCAGGAGCGAAGTAGATGAAGAAGGGCTTGTCGGGGGCCAGCGCCTTCTGTTGGCCGATCCATTTCCTGGCCTTTTCGGTCATGTCCGTCATGAGGTGGTAGCCTTGCTCGGGCGTCTTCTTGTTCTCAACCGGCGTCGTGCCCTCGAAGAGCGTCGGATACCACTGGTTGGCCTCGCCACCGAGGAAGCCATAGAAGTACTCGAAGCCACCACCGCCGGTCGGCCAGGCGTCGAAGGGACCGACAGGGCTGGTTTGCCAGACAGGGACTTCGTGGTTCTTGCCGAACTGCGCGGTGGAGTAGCCGTTGAGTTTGAGCGTCATCGCCAGGGGTGCCATGGACTTGGGCAGCACCGAGGAATAACCCGGCGCGCCGGTCGCGATTTCCGTGATGCCCGCCATGCCGCAGGAATGATGGTTGCGCCCGGTGAGCAACGCCTGACGGCTCGGCGAGCAGATGGCGGTGGTGTGGAAGCGATTGTACTTCAGCCCGCCCGCGGCCAGCTTGGCGAGGGCCGGTGTGTTGCAGGGGCCGCCGAAGGCGCTGGACGCGCCGAAGCCGGCATCGTCAATGAGGATGAGCAGGACATTGGGCGCGCCCTTGGGGGGACGCAATTGCTCGATGGGCGGGAACTTGCTGTCCGGATTCTTCGCGTCGTACACGGTTAGGGCGGGACGCATCGTGTTCGGCATGGGGAGATGCGATCGATGTTTGAGGTCGGGCGCGCTGGATGCACCAGGCGTGCTGGTGGGTTGCTGCTCGCTGGCGGGCAGTGTAAAGGCCGCGAACAGCGCGAGGCTGAGAGCGGTGAGTGTGACCTTTGTTTTCATGATGTGACCTTTGTTGAGGTTGCTTGTTTGAGGAATTACCCCGCCCGCCTCGAACTGTATCGAGCCTGGAGTAGGCGCGGGAAACATTTCGTGACTTCGAAGATCATCTTGCCGATCTTACCGGTGAACTTGTTGTCGTACTGCTTGTAGTCGTGCGCCACCGTCGTCAGGTCGCCCAGTCCCGCGCCTGCCGACTCGGTACCGGTGAGGAACGAGATGGTGGAGCGTGATGAGTTTAAGTTTTGTTTTGATGGTTGCCTTCTTCCAGTTGTTGATTGCTTTCCCGGAGGCCGCTTAGCCGACCTTGATTGCTCGCACTTCATTGGCGCGCTCATCGACCGGGATCACCGGAAGTTCGCCTGCGTTCTTGACCGGCAAGCGGCGCAGATGATCCATGATCGCCTGCCATTCTTTGATCTCGCGGGTGGTGCCTTTGGCGCCCGAGGTGGCGACACTGCCCTTGTCGACCGTGCCCGTCGGCGACAGCAGGTCGGGCGTGTTGCTGCGCGGGTCGACGAGGGCTTCGACTTTCGATGTGAGCGGCTGGCCGTCCTTTTTCTTGGGCATCAGGGGGAGCTTGCCCTTGGTGTACTTCGGAATGGCCACGAGGATCGTGGCGAGCATCAGTGGGCAGGTGAGGCTGTAGAGTCGCTCGTCCTTTCCAGTTGTGTCGATGGCCTTATAGCCACGGTCGAGGTCGCCGATTTCAATGGCGGTCACCACGTCGAACTTCGGACGCGAGAGGTCGTATCGAAACTTCAGGCCCGACGCGCGAGGGAAATACTCGCCGGGATGAGCCGGGTTATCGACGAGGAAGAACTCCAGAATGTTCTTAAGTTCCTGGCCGGTGAAGTAGCCCGTTACGAGCGTGCTGCCGGCCGTGGTATCTACGACCCCGGCACCGAGCGGAGCCACGGCGAACACGTCATAGACGGTTTGCACACCGGTCTTTCCTCGGATGAAACCGGAACGCATCATGCCATTGGCGGTGAAGCCGATGTCCGCCTGGGTGGCCTTGCGGAAAGCGTCGGTGCAGAAGTTGGCGAGGAGCGTGCTCGCGGGGATGTCGGTGAAGGTGTTGGGGATGTCCTGCGGCGCGATGGCCAGTGGTTGATCAATGCTGTAGCCGCGCGAGGCGAACGCGACCTTGGTGACGGTCTGTTTGATCTTCTCGATCTCATCGGCGATGGCGCGGTCTCCGGGGATCGAGTCGTCCACCGGCAGCAGCTTGTAGGACTCGACGGTTAGCTTCCCGCCCTCGATGGAGATCACCAGTTCGCCGAGGTTCTCGCCGTACTTACCCGTTTGGACCACCGGGGTGCGGCCATTGACGATGACCGGTTCGTGCAGCTCGGTGTGGCTGTGCGAGCCAATGACCACGTCGATGCCCGGCACCGCCTTGGGAAGTTGCACGTCCTCGCCATCAATGTAGCGGCCATCCGCGCCCTTCGTCATGCCACCATGACTGAGCGCGATGATGACATCCACTTTCTCCGTCTCGCGGAGGAGTTTCACCATTTCCTTCGCGGTCTCGACGGGATCGGTGAACGTCGCCGGAGCGGCACCGCCGGTATAGAACTGAGCCTCTTTCCCGAGCACGCCGAAGATGCCAAAGCGCAGGCCACCGCGCTCGATGACGAGGTGTCGGCGGACGACGCCTGTCTTGGCCAGACGCTTAAAACCATCCAGCAATGGGTCGCTCGCGGAGAAGTCTGTATTTGATACAACCACCGCCGGGACGCGCCCCGCCTTAGCAGCCACCGCGATGGCCTGCGCCGTGCCGTCCGGTCCGAGGTCGAACTCGTGGTTGCCGAAGGTCGTGGCGTCATAGCCCATGCGAGCCATGAGTTGCAGTTCACCACCGGTCTCGCGGATCGCTGCGGCGAACGCCGTCCCCATGCTGTAATCACCGGCGTCGAGGATCAACACGGGACCAAGCTCTTGGCGCGCGGCTTTCCTTTGCGCGATCAAAGTCGCGAGTCGCGCGAAGCCGCCACGGGTCTTGTCGTCGTTGAGCGAGAACGGGGAGTAATCGGAAGCCGGGCTCGGTCCGATCAAGTTTGAGTGCAGATCGTTGGTGTGCAGGATGGTAAAGGTCCGCTTGCCGGGTGTTGCCGCAGAACCATTCCCGGTCAGACAGAGCGTCGCGCCGACGGCAGCCGAGGTGGCGACGAATTCGCGACGAGTGAGGGTCTTCATGGAAATAGATTTCCTGGTTGTGTGTTTTCAAGCTGGATTCAAGACCGTCGCCTCGTTGAGGCGGTGAAGTAATGACGTGGGGCACGTTTTCAACGTGCCCAATTGGGCTATTTTCGAGCACGTTGAAAACGTGCTCCACGAAACTTCAAAGCCTAGTTCTGGCACGCTTGTTGAATTTCTTGTTTAACCCCAACGCCATCGGCGTGGGCGAGCCGAGGACTAGCGACTTAGCTTCGCGCGCACGCCGATGGCGTAGCGGTTAAACGACTTTTTCAACAAGCTCGCCAAAACGTGGCGACTTCAGCAAGCAAATGGCCGCACCCGTGTTTCCACAGGTGCGGCCCGTGCGTTAGGTCAGTGTTTCATCCATCGTGGCGTTACTTGTCGCCCGCACCCTTGGTGAGGGCTTCCAACACGCTGTCGAGGCTGAAGCTGCCGGCCTTCTGGCTCGGCGGGAACTCTTTGAACGTGGCGAGGAATTTGCCAACGTATTCCTGCGCGGGTACGAGCAGGAAGAGACGATCCGCACGCCACTTCCAAGCTTCCCAACCGTGCGAACCTTCCTCGAAAGGATCAGTTCGGATGTTGAAGATGCGAGGGACACGTAGGGCGACGAAAGGCTCCTCCCAGACATCGAAGCCGTGGGCACGCTGCTCGGCAAAGACGATCTTCCACTGGTTGTAACGCAGCCCCACTAGCGAGCCGTCGTCGTTGAAGTAGAAGAATTCGTGGCGCGGGCTGGGAGTTTTTTCGGCGAGCGCGTCGGTGATGTTGTAGCCGTCCAGATGCACTTTGAAGGTCTTGTCGCCGACCTTCATTCCCTTGAGCAGCTTCTCCTTCACGTCCGGGTCGCCTGCGGCAGCGAGCAGCGTTGGGAGCATGTCTTCATGGGCGAAGATCTCGTTGTTGACCGTGCCGGGCTTGATGACACCGGGCCAGCGGATGGCGCACGGCACACGATAGCCGCCTTCCCAGTTAGTATTCTTCTCGCCACGGAAGGGCGAGACGCCGCCATCGGGC
Organism: uncultured Planctomycetaceae bacterium; assembly: GCA_903823545.1. Lineage (GTDB taxonomy): Bacteria > Planctomycetota > Planctomycetia > Planctomycetales > Planctomycetaceae > SXKJ01. The sequence continues at coordinate 8,399 of CAIJTL010001006.1, read as the reverse complement.
CAACTGGCCTTCTCGGCACCGTTGTCCGTGGAGTACATGACGATGGTGTTCTCTTCGAGACCCAGCTCCTTGAGCTTGTCGAGCAACTGGCCGACGTGACCGTCGTGCTCGACCATGCCGTCAGGATAGACGCCCAAGCCGGTCTTGCCCTGGGACTCTTTCTTCAGGTGCGTGTGGATGTGCATGCGGGTGGAGTTCCACCAAAGAAAGAACGGCTTGTCGGACTTCGCGGCCTTGTCGAGGTAGTCGAGCGAGGCCTTGGTGACCTCCTCGTCGATGGTCTCCATCCGCTTCTTGCCCAGCGGGCCGGTGCTCTCGATTTTCTGAGTGCCATCGGGCATGGCCCAGGTGTGGAGTACACCGCGCGTCTGATACTTCTTGATCATCGCCGGATCTTTGAAGTAGTCCGGATTCTCGAACTCTTCTTCGGCGTTGAGGTGGTAGAGCGAGCCGAAGAACTCGTCGAAGCCATGCGCGGTCGGCAATGTCGAGTCGGCGTCGCCAAGGTGATTCTTACCGAACTGGGCGGTCATGTAGCCCTGCGCTTTGAGTAGTTCGGCGATGGTGACATCGCGCGCCTTCAAACCTTCCTTTGCACCCGGCAGACCGACCTTGAGCATGCCGGTACGGAATCCGACCTGGCCGGTGATGAAGCACGCGCGTCCTGCCGTGCAGGACTGCTGACCGTACCAGTCTGTGAACATCGCACCGCCCTTGGCGATGCGGTCGATGTTGGGCGTCTTGTAGCCCATCATCCCCTGGTTGTTCATGCTCACGTTCCAGTAGCCGATGTCGTCGCCCCAGAGGATGAGGATGTTGGGCTTCTTGCCCGCTTTGGTTGCCTTCTCGACTTGAGCGAGCGCAACGGTGTTGGCCTCAGTGACCGCGTTAGCTAGCGCCAAGGTGCGGTCCAGCTTTGCATCACAACACGGTGCCTTCGCCACCGTGGCTGACGCAGCCTGCGTCGGTTGGCTGCTGACACTGGCAACGTCCGCCAGGTTGCGTGCCGACGCCGACGTATCGCCCGACGCGGCGACGAAGCCGAGCACGGCCCCGGTCGCCAGTACGGCGATGGTTTGAATGTGCTTGGTAAACCTCATTGATGTCTCCTGAAAAGAATTGAAAGGAACCGGAAGTGAGTTATTCGTGGCCGACGTGTCTCGCGTCGGTCGGATGCGAGACTCTGTTACAACGTTACGGGGACTTAGCGCATCGAAACCCAACATGGGACATTCCAGTGTCGGGAGACAAACCGTGTCGAGCACTCGGTCGATAGCGAGAACAGTACCGATCATTGCATAAAAATGATCCGCCTCGTTGCGTTCGGCTAGCCGAGCGGGGATTGCGGGGATCAAAGCCGCGTTCGATGAATGGGTTGGAAATCACTTCCGAACCAGCTCGGCGAACGTAGGCATCACGGTCATACGCGTCGGCACACCACTCCCACACGTTGCCAGACATGTCGAATAAGCCGAAGCCATTCGGTTTGAAGGTGCGCACGGGAGCTGTGCGAACAAAGCCATCTGTGCCCAAGTTTTCGTGTGGAAACGCCCCTTGCCAGATGTTGGCAAAGACGCGCGAATCGCTCGGAACGTCATCTCCCCAAACATACGGCTTGTCGATCAACCCACCGCGCGCCGCGAATTCCCATTCCGCCTCGGTCGGCAATCGCTTGCCCGCCCACTTCGCATATGCGACTGCATCATCCCACGAGACTTGTACGACGGGATGCTGCTCACGTTCATCAATGGTGCTGTCAGGCCCCTCGGGATGTCGCCAATTCGCACCGGGAGTCCAATTCCACCACTGTGAGTAATCCTTCAGGTCGACCGGCCCGTCCGTCATCGTGAAGACGAGCGAACCAGCGACCAGTTGTTCTTTTGATGGAGCAGGAGTTCCCAGTGGCGACTGAGCGAGGATTTCTTCGACCGACGGTGCCTTCTCCGCCGTCGTGACGTACTTTGTTGCCTCAACGAACGCGGCGAACTGCGCGTTCGTCACTTCCGTCTCGTCGATCCAGAACCCATCGACGCGCACCCGATGAGCCGGCTTTTCATCCGGCCAGCCAAGCTCCGAATCAGTCCCCATCGTGAACTCGCCACCGGCCATCCAGACCATACCTGGCACCGTCGTCTCTGGCGGCTTGCCTGTCGTCCGCTTGGCGAGTGAGTCACCAACACCTCGCTGATCGCGCGGCGCGTTCCATACCTTCGTCGCGATGAGGACCAAGGCAAACGCTGCCAAACCGGCACCGAACGTCAGCAAGTTGTTCTTCATGAATTGAACATTTCTGTTACTTCACGCGCACGGCCTGGCCGACGTGTCCGACATAGTCCACGAAGATCAAGTCTTTCTCGGTAATGACGCGAAGTGTGAATGGAACTTTCACGTTGACTCGGTCTGGATCGTTGGATGCCTTAATGTGAAACCAGAGCTTCCCTTTTTGAACGCTCCACGAACCGTTCGAGACCGGAGCCTTCACGAAGACTTTTTTGAAGAGTCGCATCTCCGTTGATTCGCGAGTTGTCGAGAAGTTGCCATCTTTGCCAAGCGCGAGCACCAACGCGCCATGTGCGTCGTTGTATTTCCAGGTCGACCCACTCAGCAGTTTTGTGGCCTCTTCATCGGTAAGCGAACGGGCCGAGCCAGCCGTTGACGGTTCGGGATGATCGGCGGGTTCCTTGGTTTCGGGCTTAGCTGGCTTGCGTTCATCGGCCACGATCTTGCGTCCGACTGGCTTGAGCGTCATCAGCATCCGCTTTGAACCGGCCTTCGCCGAGAATTCGCGCGGGCGAGTTGCTTCTGAAGTGTCAGCCACACAGACCAGAAGCCGATCGTTGTCGAACCGATAGATGCCCCAGACCTCTCGCTGGTCGCGGCTCTTGATTTCAATTCCTTTCGGGTACTGAGTCCCATCGACTTCCAGAATCCGAACGTGCTTTTTTCCATCGTCCGTCGAGGTCGTCACGATGGCATTGTCTGCAATCTCAATCTTCCCACCGGACGGCAGCCAGTCCTCAATCGCACTGGGTGGAATCACCTTCCCGTCTTCCACCAATTCAATCACCTGCCAATGACCTTGGAGTCGTTTTAACTCCGCGTCGTCTGCGGCCGCGACTGAAACCAAAGCGATCAAACTGCAAGCCGTGAAAATAACACTCAACCGATTCATGTCTCTGACTCCATTCTTGAGTTGCGAATTTCCTAAAACGGTCACCGATCGATTTACGAACTCGAACCGTCGTTATTTGAGGCCGGTCACGTCGACCAACGTTTTTATTATTTCAGTTCCACGGTGACCTTCTGGATCTTACCGGTGAAGTGGTTGTCCCCTTCTTTGTAATCGTCGGTCACGTTCGTCTCGCCATCCAAGCCGACGTCAACACCTTCGTCTGCGGAGAAGATCATTGCTTGTGTTCGTTCGAGTCGGCCCGTTGCAGCCTTCTCGCCGTTGACGACTATTGTGCCTGCACCACCTTTTCCGAGCCCGCCACCATCGTAGGTGAATTCAAATCGGATCGTCGCCTTGCCTGCTGGAATCGGCTTATTGGACACGATCTTTTCGGTCTTCAATCCCAAATAGTTGTAGGCATAAGTCGGCTTGCCATCTTTCAGATACAGACTCCAACCGCCGAAACGACCTGCTTGAGCAATGATCACGCCATTGGCTCCGCCCTCAGGAATCAGCACTTGAGCGGTGATGACGTGCGACCGGTTCTTGATATTAATGAAGACATTCTCCGTCATCCCTTTCATGCCCTCGAATACCGTCAATGAAGTGCGGCCACCCATCAGGTCGGGACGCCCGACAAGGACAGCGTTCGTGCGTTCGATAAAGCGATCGTCCAAGGGCAATGCGTAGTTCTTAATTGCCTCCGTTAGAAACAGCTCCTGTAGCTCTTTGAGCTTCTCCGGGTTCTTTGCGGCAACGTCGTTGGCCGAACTGAAGTCTTCGTCGACGTGATAAAGTTCCCATTGATCCTCGGCCAATGGTCTTCTCGGTTTAGACTCCCACGCGGCGCGATGGACGGTGTGAGCGAGCCAGCCATCGTGATAGATCCCTCGGTTCCCGAAGATCTCAAAGTATTGAGTTTTATGTTGGTCTTTCGCCTTCGCATCAGCGAATGTGTAGACCATGCTCACCCCTTGAATGGGTGTCTGTTGTGTGCCGTTCACCGATTTGGGCTCAGGCAGACCAGCGGCTTGGAGGATTGTCGGTGCGATGTCGATGACATGATGCCATTGCGACCGTACTTCGTTCTTCGCTTTGATCCCCTGCGGCCAATGGACAACCAGACCGTTGCGAGTTCCGCCGTAGCTGCCAGCAACTTGCTTCGTCCAAGCGAATGGCGTGTCTCCTGCCACGGCCCAACCAGCAGCATAGTGGCCGTAAGAGTTCGGGCCACCCAACTCGTCGATATGCTTGAGAACGTCTTGAACTGATTCGGGGACGCCGTTGAAGTAAGTCGCCTCGTTGAATAGGCCGTTCATCGTCCCTTCGGCGCTCGCGCCGTTGTCTCCGACGATATAGAAGACGAGCGTGTTGTCTAACTGCCCCAAATCGTCAATCGCTTGCACGAGTCGACCCACTTCGAAGTCGGCGTATTCACCGAACCCGGCGAAGACTTCCATCTGGCGAGCGAACAGCCGTTTCTCATCGGCGCTCAATGCGTCCCAATCCTTGATTGCTTCCGGTTTGGTGGCGAGCTTAGTGTCCTGTGGCACTACGCCGATTTTCTTCTGCCGCGCCAACGTCTCTTCTCGCAACTTGTCCCAGCCCTGATCGAATTTCCCTTTGTATTTGGCAATCCATTCTTTCGGGACATGGTGCGGAGCGTGCGTGGCTCCCGGAGCGAAGTACGTGAAGAACGGTTTGTTTGGTGTGAGCGATTTTTGCGAGTTAGTCCACTTGATGGCCTGATTGGCGAGGTCCGTCATCAAGTGGTATTTCGGATCGTGAGGTGGCTCGATTTTGGTCATGTCTTCATACAACGCTGGCGACCATTGATTCGCCTCGCCTCCAATGAAGCCATAGAACTTGTCGAAGCCGGAGCGAGTCGGCCAGCGATCTGTTGGACCAGATGGGCTGACTTCCCATGCGGCAGTTTCATGTGATTTACCGAATGCGGCGGTGCTGTATCCGTTGAGTCGCAGTATCTCGGCGAGCGGCGTCACGCTGTTGGGACGCTGCCCGGTTTGGCCAGGAAATGCGGTCGCGGTCTCGGTGATCGAGCCCATGTTATTCACATGATGATTGCGTCCGCTGAGCAGTGCAGCACGAGTTGGTGAACAGAGCGCGGTCGTGTGAAACTTGTTGTACTTCAGCCCTCCCTTCGCCAATCGCTCCAGCGTCGGCATGTGAATCGGCCCACCGAAGGCGCTCGACTGTCCAAACCCCATATCATCGATCAACACGATCAGCACGTTTGGCGCTCCGGCCGGTGCCTTGACCTCAAATCGTGACGGAGCTTTCGCGTTGCGAGCATCAAGCTCGCTCACCGGTGCGCGTTTCGGCTCGGGGATCGGCAAGTTCGTGCGATCGAGCATCGTGACGGCGGCAACCGTTTTGTCGTCAGCCAGTAAGCGCGACTCTGCTGCGCCTCGAATCAGCCAAGCGCCTAGCAATGCACTGCAAGCGACAGCAGCCAATGCCAGCCAAATCCCCATACGTTTCATGATCGATCCTCTCAGTATTCTTCGGAGTGAATTCAATTTTAAGAATTGTCTGTCTGGGTCGGGAGTCCCGACACCGAGTACATGCTGACCAGCCGGGCAACTAACACAGCGAGATAGATCGTGCCGGTCAGCGCTTCGAGTACCGCGAGCATTCTTGAGACTGGTGATGTTGGTGTGATGTCGCCGAAGCCCACCGTGCAGAGTGTCACATAACTGAAATAGAGCGCGTCGAAACCGCTGAGAACTTTCGAACCGGCTATTCCAGCAACAGAAAACGCATTTGGTGTAACACGAGCGGTCAACACATACGCGAATGTCCAAAGCAAACCGAATGTCAAATACGTTGCGATGCCCGCACAGAGCACTTCAGTATTAACTCGCGAGGCACTGAGTATGAACCGCAAAAGCTGAAATATCACAAAGACAACAAATGCCATTCCCGGAAGCAAAAAAACTTCCGCAGGAATCAAGGCGGGTGCAAAGTGATTCGCCCATTTGGCGACGACCGCCGGGATGCTTAAAGCGACGGCGATCTTAAGTGTTCGAGGTTCAGCACCCACGGCTAACACCGCCGAACAGAGCACGACTGTCAGCAACACCCCTTCCAACAACTCCGCTTGATTCAGTCCTTCAACGAACGGAGTGACCACCAGCAGCAAGACCAAGGCAATCAAAAACTCCACTGCGGAGTAACGAGTCAAACCAGCTCGCACCTTGAGCCGCTCTGTCAGCCGCTTGATACTTGGTGGTTTGGGAGATCGGTCGGTCATGTCATAGCTTCAGGTCGGAATTTCAAAATCGAGCGTGTTCATCGTCGCCAACGTATTCGTTGAATCGAAGAGTCAGCTCTTTTTGAACTGCAAGCCCGGGTCTTTCGCATCGTCGCCGATCATTTTGAAGAGGAATTGTGACGGGTTTGCGAAGTCGATTTCAGCGAGCATTGTGCCGCCAGCATCAGGTTCCAGAGCGAGATTATTCTGGTCGACAGCAAAGACTCCTTTCATCGTTTGCTTGTCTTTGCCGCGTGCGAAGGTCCACACAAAGCTGCCATCTTTCGCGAGGTCGAGTTGGAACGAAGCTCCTTGGCTTGATGCTTTCCAGGTTCCGACCAACTTTTCGGCGGAGAGGACTTTTTCTGCTGGCAAGTCCGCTGGTGCGGGAGGAGTCGCTGTCTTCGAGGATTCATCCGGTGGAGTCGTCATGCTGACCAACTGTTTGAGCAGTTTGTCATTCGGTAATTCCGACTGTGCCAACTTGAATTGCTTGGATGCGTTCTCCGCGTAGCCGGTCGTCAAATAGTGATAACCCAAAAGGAAATGAGCGTCTGGCGATTTGGGGTTCGTTTTTGCGAAATCTTCCAGCTCACGAAGCTGCTTTGTGTATGTCTCAACGCTCGGATACAGGCTACTCATCGTGGTCCAGTCCCACCCAGGTCCAGCCGAGAGAACCGCGTAAGTGGCAGCGGCTGACTCTGGATACTTCTTCAACGCGAACAAGACGAGGCCGCGAAACTCATGCACGACGGTGTCGTTGGGAGTGGCCTTCAGTGCCGTGTCGAGTGAGGTCAGCGCCTTCGCTGAGTCCCCTGCATAGAACGCGGCCCGAGCATCATCGAGCGCGGTTGTCCCGGAATCAGTTGCTTCCGTCGGTGCTGCCGGAGGAGTTGTGGCCGGTGTCGCTGGTGTCGTCGTCACTTCGCTGTTGGAGTAGACGGTGATTGGCTGCGAGTAGTCGTAAGAAACAGAAGAGGTCGTCGCATAGGGATTAGAATACCCCCAGTAACCGAACCCGTATGCCATGCGATTGACGCCCCATGCCGTCAATCCGAACGCAGTGGCTACCGGGTAGTTGTTCCACATGTGTCCCCAGCCAGCACCAGGATACCAACCGCCATTCCAACAACCGTGATACCAGCCGCCGTGGTTATTGATGTGTCCGTCGGCCCAACCTTGCCAGTCCTCGCGATTGTTGGTTCGCCAGTCTTGGCGATCACCTTGCATGTCTTGACGATGATTTTGCCAATCTTCACGACCCGACGTCATTCGGTTGCTCAAATCGCTTTGTCGATCTTGAACGTTCTGTGGTCGATTCGCGGCACGGTCTTGCAACCCAGTTCCTTGATTTGGCAATCGTGAACCAGCCGTCCCTGTTCCCAATCCTGGCAAGCGAGCAGGTTGTTGCGAAATGCCAGGTCGATTGGCAACACCTTGACCAACACCGGTCCCTGGCCGGTTCGCGATGCCTTGCCCAGCACCTGCTCCTGGTCGATTGCCGATCCCCTCACCCGATCCGATTCCTTGCCCACCGCCGGGTCGAGTGCTTGGCAATGTAGAAGGGCGTGATCCCGCGCCGTTTCCGACATTCGGCCTATTTGTCGGTTGAGTCGATGGCCGGTTTCCGGCACCGACGTTTCCTCCGCCGACATTGGGTCTTGAGTTTCCACCGGTACTGGGGCGATTGTTCGGAGTTGAGGGTCTCGCTGCACCACCACCAGCACCACCACTCGGGTGGTTAAATGACGGTGAACTCCCAACAGACGGCCTTGCTCCGCCGCCTCCAGAGAATCCTCCACTTGGTCGTGCACCGCCGCCCCCACCACCTCCAAAACCGCCCCCGCCGCCTCCACCACCGCGACCACCGCGTCCGAAGACAAAGTCTGTCGAGCCAATTGATACGGCAACTACGGCCGCGGTGAGCGTGATCCAAAATCGTTTTGTCATCGG
>CAIJTL010001005.1 GCA_903823545.1 uncultured Planctomycetaceae bacterium | reverse complement strand
TGCCTCGATCAACGCGGGTGGTGCTAACAAACCACTCATCTTGCGATCGTTCCACAACTTGGTCAGTTGGTAATTGATCTGTCCGCTGGTCAGAGTCAGTCCGAGGTGATCGCCAGCAACTGCCTCCGCAGTGTGAGCTTCATCAATGATCGCGATGTCATAATCAGGCAGCAGATTCACTCCATCGCGCCGTAAGGCGAGATCGGAAAAGAAGAGAGCGTGGTTCACAACAAGCACATCGGCATTCCAAACTCGACGCCGAGCTTTGAAGTAATGGCAATCCGCATGACTCGGGCATTTTTTGCCAAGACAGTTTTCGCTGTCGCTGACCACTTCGTCCCAAATGTTGGGGAGCGGTCGAAACGATAAATCCTGAACGCTCCCCTCTTCCGTCTCACTGGCCCAATCGGCAATCTGCGACAGTTGAGCCATCTCTTGCGGATCGCCAAACAATTGACCCGCTCGATCCAACGCGGTCTGCAATCGTCTCAAGCTAACGTAATTCGAACGACCTTTGACCAACACCGTCGAGAACTCAACAGGCAACACCGCTTTGAGGAACGGGATGTCTCGCGAAAAGATTTGTTCTTGCAGCGCAATCGTGTGCGTCGAGACCACGATTCGCCGACGCTTCCGCTTGGGTTGATTCGGAGATCGCTTACCATCACCGAATTCGTCGTCATCTTCATCGTCACGCGAACGCTTCAGCTTGGCAGGCTCAGACTGTGCCTCGCCCAACGACAGAATCGCTGGAACAAGGTAAGCGAAACTTTTACCGACTCCGGTCCCCGCTTCGACCAGCAAATGCGATTTCGCTTGGATCGCCTTTTCGACCGCCTGCGCCATTTCGAGCTGTTGCGGTCGCGACTCATACGTCTGCAACCGCTTCGCGATGTGACCGCCATCTCCAAGAATCGCTCGAACGTCCAAATTCACGAGAGCCTCTGCATACCGACGACGCACATGTCGTCGCTTTGTGCTCGACCTTCGCAATACTTCTCGACATCTTCGATCAATCCTTTGACCAGTTCGTCTGTGCGAGTTGGCCCGGTACTCATGAAGTCGATCAATCGTTTGGTCCCATAAAGCTCTTTGGGTGACTTCATCGCCTCAGTGATTCCATCAGTGAAGATCAGCCAACATTCACCGGGACTGAGTGTGAATTTTGAACTTTGGAATTGCTGCGAGGGAACAATCCCCAAAGGCATTCCGGACTCTTTGATTCCTATCGGTTCTGTATTGCCATTCGCCATTCGCCGCACTGGAGGCAAGTGGCCTGCATTGACGAGGATCACTTCGTGAGCCGCAGGATCAAGAACGAGAACCGTACAAGTAATGAATCGATGACCTAGTCCGCTGACCGATATCTCGGCATTCAAACCGGTCATCGCCGCCGCAACATCTGGCTGGCTAAGTAAGTGATATCTGACCGACGAATACAACCGCGCCATCAGCAGCGCAGCCGGAACACCCTTCCCTGCAACGTCGGCGACAGTCACCGCCAAACGTCCGTTCGGAAGCGGGATGTAATCGAAATAGTCGCCACCAACTCGCTGAGCGGGCTCGTAGTAGTCGAAAAAATCGTAGCCAGGAATCTTGGGACGCGAGTTCGGCAGAAATCCAAGTTGTACTTGAGTCGCAAATTCCAAATCGCGTTCAAGGTCACGTTGGTTGAGAGCTTGCTGATAGAGGGTTGAGTTCTCAATTGCCAAACTGACTTGCGATGCGACGCTGATCAACAAGTCCAAATCTTCGAGTCGGAATTGTGCCGTCGCATTGTTCGTCGTGATTTGAATGACGCCAATCGGGCCAGATTCTTTGAAAATCAACGGCGCACAGATCATCGAACGGATCCGCAATACGGCGAGACTTTCGCTAGCGCGGAACCGGCTGTCATCGAGCGCATTCGCACTCAGAATTCCCTCGCTCGTTTCCATCGCCTTGCGAACGATCGTCATGCTGACGTGAACTTGATCGTCCCCGTCGACGTTTTTGTTTCTCGTCTTTGTAGCTTTGACGATCAGCTTTTTCTTGTCTTCATCACGTAACATGATGAAGCCTTCGTCCGCCTGCTGAAAAATTTGGAACAGGCAGTCAAGCGTTTTGTCCAACACCTGACTCATATTCAACGTGCGAGCCAGAAATTTTCCGATTTCCAATATGGCTTTCAGCTTCGCTTCGGGCTTCACGGCGAGTCGCAAATCAGATGACGAGCCACCCGCTTCGATCGTGCTGATAATTGAAGAGCGATCTTCTTCTTCGATTTGAAATTGCGATTCGGCGACATCGGTGATCGTCGCCATTCGCCCGCGATCATCTGTTGGATTGATCTGTCGTGGCCCCACAACAAGCTTGCTATCACTCGCGACATCACCGACCGACAAAACTTTGCTGTCCTGCGGCGGGTTAAGCAGGAAGCGAAACTCAAAATCGCAAACACGGAGGATGTCTTTGTCTCTCAGCTCGCGACGCCCATCGACGGCAACCTCGTTGACGTGAGTCCCGTTTCGACTACGCAAATCTTCCACGTAGTACACGCCGTGAGATTCCAAAATCTGCGCGTGGTATCGGCTGATTGCGGCGTTGTCCAAAACGACTTGGCAATGCGGATGCCGACCAAACACAGTTCGATCGGAATCAACAGCAATCACCTGTCCGGGACTTTTTCCTTTGAGCACTTCCAAAACAGCCACGGTGTGTGCAGCTCCTCTGCGAGTTCTTCTCAACGATGTGCTGACACGATTTGCGAGGTGACATCGCGACCAACTCTGCGGGCGGGATTCTATCGGTGTGCGAACGGGAGTCTCAAGGCGTTGCACTCGCCAAAACCATTTCGTGGCGGATCACCGACATCAACTCACAATTTCCAGGCGAATCACCTGCGACCGAGTTACTGCAAACGTTTGATTTGTCGGGTTCTCGGCGGCATCATGAGTTCCGCTTTCGCCGATTTGAATTCTTGCTGAGGCCTTTTTCGTGACGCGACTTCTCTCTGCATTCATGACCTGCTGCCTAATTCTGGCATTGAATGCCCCTACGTCGGCAACCGAGCCGTTCGAACTTAACGACGGTGATCGAGTCCTCTTCGTCGGGAGCACTTTCGTCGAACGCGAAGGAAACTACGGCTACATCGAAACCGCACTGACTTCCGCATGGCCCGATCGCAAAATCACTTTCCGCAACCTCGGTTGGAGCGGAGACACCGTGTGGGCTGATTCACGCGGCATCTTTGATCCGCCGGCCGAAGGCTACAAGCGGATGTTGGCGTTGATCGCTGAGCTAAGGCCGACAGTCATCTTTTTTGCTTATGGAGCCAACGAGTCGTTCGCTGGAGACGCTGGCCTCGACCGATTTGTGAAGCAATACGAGAAACTTTGCGATGATGTGAAATCAACAAACGCTCGAATCGTTTTCATGACTCCGCCCCCCTTTGAACGACCGAAGCCACCACTGCCTGATACGAGCTTGCACAATCCAAACTTGGAAAAATATGCGGAAGCCGTTCGCCAAATCTGCGAGCGAAGAAATGGCAGATTGCTCGACTTGCTGGCGCGTGTTAAAGCTGCCCGGCCATCTTCAGCTGACAAATCGGAGTTACGTTCACTCACTCAAGACGGCTCGACGCTCAATCCGTTCGGCTATCATTTTGTCGCATCAGAAATCAGCGCCGATTTACAACTGCCGAAGTCGAGCCAAGCATCACTTATGCTCGCAGCACAGGCTCGTGAAGGAACGAATTGGCAGAGCATGAAGAGCCCGGAACCGCTTCCGCCGATCGAGCACTTGCGCCGCAAGATTGTCGAAAAGAACTTGCTGTTCTTTCATCGCTGGCGTCCCCAAAACATCACTTACCTCACCGGCTTTCGCAAACACGAACAAGGAAACAATGCGGTCGAAATCGCTCAATTCGACCCACTTGTCGCAAAGGCTGAAGGTGAAATCACCGCCCTACTGAAATCCAAGTCAAGAGAGTAGCCGCTCGGCTCGATTCGTCGTCGCTTCTCAACAACCGTCCCACTCCCTGCCATCAGGAACCCACCGTGAAAATCGCCCTCCGATTCCTTCCGCTTTTGTCTTTTGTCTTGCCACTTTTCGCATCGTTCACATCAGCCGCCGATTGGCCACAATGGCGCGGACCGGAAGGCCAAGGACATTCCGACGCCAAAAATCTTCCGCTGACATGGAGCGAATCGCAAAACGTCGTCTGGCGAACAGCCATTCCTGGAAAAGGCTGGTCATCGCCAGTCATTGAGGGCGCACAGATTTGGATGACAACTGCGATCGAGTCAGAGGCGTCGGAAGAAGAAAAGAAAAAGCGACTGGCGGCGAACACGGGCAACCAGCCGTTGAATATCTCTGGCCGACTCAGTTTGCGAGCGGTCTGTGTCGATCGTATGTCCGGAAAGTTGTTGCACGACATCGAACTGTTGTCTGAAGACTCACCAGAACCGATTCACGCACTGAACTCATTCGCCTCGCCGTCACCAATCATTGAGAACGGGCGACTGTATTGTCACTTCGGCACGAACGGGACAGCCTGCCTCGATACTCAAACTGGAAAGCTTGCATGGACGAATCACGAACTGCGGCTCAATCATGAAAACGGCCCCGGAAGCACGCCAATGTTGTTCGGAGATTTGCTCATCATTCACTGCGATGGCAGCGACACTCAGTATGTTGCGGCTCTCAATAAGCTGACTGGCAAAGTCGTCTGGAAAACACCTCGCAGCGGGACGATGGACCCGAACCCACAGTTGAAGAAAGCCTACGGAACACCGCTCGTCACCGAGCTTGGCGGACAGCCGACAGTCATCTCGCCCGGTGCCGATTGGCTGTATGCGTATGACCCGGAAAGCGGTCGCGAGCTGTGGAAGCTCAGTTACGGTGCCCAAGGGTTTTCGATTGTGCCGCGGCCAGTCATCGGCCACGGTATGGTCTTCTTCAGCACGAGCTTCATGAAGCCAGAGATCCTCGCGGTGAAACTGAACGGCACTCCGGAGATCGCTTGGCGGTTCAAGAAGCAGGCTCCGAATATGCCGTCGCCTTTGTTAGTCGGTGACGAACTCCTCGTCATTGCTGACAAGGGGGTCGCGACTCTTCTCGACGCAAAGAGCGGCGAAACACTTTGGACCGAACGACTCGGCGGCAATTTCTGTTCGTCACCGCTGATTGCCGACGGACGCATTTACGTGGGCAATCGTGAAGGCCAAACCTTCGTGCTCGCACCGGGCAAGGAATTCAAACTGCTCGCAACGAATACGCTCGATGGCCAAATCATGGCCACGCCTGCGGCCGTTGACGGAGCGTTGTTTGTGAGAACGGACAAGGCGCTTTATCGATTGGCGAAGTGACTGTAATGTCTCACTACTTGTACTTTGGGCAAAAATACATTGGCCGTGTTGTCGAAGTGTTCGAGCACCAAGGCACATTCTTCGGCCAGTTTCAATTTGAAACCAACCGTGAGATGGACGGGGAAACGGAACGACTGCTGCAATTTATCGATTTCTGTCGCGGTTGGTTCGAATCGCAAACATCATCGTCTCCTCCTTGCCCATCTCTTTTTGACAGTTTTGCAGATTTGATCGGGAATGGGCGTTGGACGATACTCGACGAGTCCAAGAAGCAAGACATTATCGCGGACGCACCAATGTTTAATGGCGGGCGCTGTGGAGAACTCTCTTGGATACTTGCAACACGCTGAGTACGTTTCATCTGAGTGCGCGTAACAAGTAATTTCATCAAAGTTGCCAATCAGACGTTTTCTTAAGTTGAAATTACTCGGTGGTACCGAGTGATTTTGTCCTTATTTACAGCCGGATAGCGACAGCCCGGCTCGCCCGCAAATCATTGAGGTAACCATGTCAAATTCTCCCACTTTGTATGAGCGGCTCGGTGGCGTCTATTCGATTGCGGCGGTCGTAGATGACTTCATTGATCGCATCATGAACGACCCGCGACTCAACGCGAATCCGAAAGTGGATGAAGCACACCATCGCGTTTCAAAGGCGGGCTTCAAGTATTTGGTGACAGAGCAAGTTTGCTGGGCGGCTGGCGGGCCGCAGAAATACACGGGCCGCTCGATGTCCGATTCGCACGCGCACCTCGACATCACCCAAGGTGAATGGCTCGCGTTCCTCGACGACTTGCAGCAGACGTTCGACAAGTTTCAAGTCCCAGCCGCCGAGCGAGCAGAGTTGGTGGCGATCGTCGAAAGTACGAAGTCGGACATTGTCCGATCTAAGTAGCCGCCATCGCTCCGCGTGACGAGC
>CAIJTL010001004.1 GCA_903823545.1 uncultured Planctomycetaceae bacterium | reverse complement strand
GCTTCAGCCCGATGATCCGCACGGCCAGCAAAGCGGTTTCTTCACGTCGTAGAAAAGCGTTGAACGCGGCGGACAGCGGCTGTTCCCACTTGGCGTCCAAGCCATCGCTGGTCCAACCGAATCCTTGCGTGAAGTGGTTCAACGTCGTCCCCGCTCGGATGCTGACCGTCACTGGGATCTCGCCCGGTTGTCGAGCCGCTGTAATCCCCTCGTTCAACCATTCGGTGACGAGTTGTTGCACTCGCTCGTTGCGTTCGAGCCGCGACAACACTTTCAACAACTGCTCGTGACCTTGAAGCGGATTCGTCTTCAGCCACTCATCGAGAGACGTGACTTGCTCCTCAAACCGAGCTTCCGCTTCCAGCCAACCGAGCACCAACTGCCGCAGCGACCATTCTTCGTCCTGGCTCCACTTCGCCTCCGGCACGAGCACCTTCGCGATCCACGCATACGCCCCATCGTGATCACCGTGGTTGTACAACGCCTGCGCGTAGTTCCGTTGCAGATCCAAATCGTGCGAGTACGTCGCCGCCAACAACTCCTGCAACGCCAAAGCTTCATCCACAAACCCCGCGTTCGACAGCGCGTTAAACCGCAGTTGCCGCCACGCTTTCAAACCCTGACGTCGCGGCTCCTGCCGTTCAAAGACCGGCTTCAACAAGTCGATCAGTTCCAACTGCTCGCTCGCTTCAACGATGCTGCTCGCCATGTTGAGCACGTGATTCGCCAGCACTTCGAGATCACCTGCCTGCCGCACCGCATCGGGCATTTGCTTCGCGAGCGATGTCGCTTCCACCAACAACCGTTGTCGCAATGCTTCGTGACGACGGCTGATGTTGAGCAACGCATCGCGTACGAAGCGAAAGCCTGCTTTCCCCGCCGCCAACTTCTCCGCAGCATCGAGATGCTCGAACGCCAGATCCCACTGCTGGCTGTTCGCGAAGTGTGCGGACAGCATGAGCTGCGCTGAGCACATCGCACCATCGTAACCCGAAGCGCTAGCGAGGGCGGACGCTTCACGAGACTTAGAACCCACCGCATCAGCGGCCGCAGACTTTTCAACAGATGGTGCCTTCAGAGCGTTGTGGAGCGCCCGCCCTCGTTCACGCTTCGGGTTAGTTTCGCTGGCGCGATTTTCGAGAACCCGCTTCGCTGCCGCGACCGAGTCCAGCGAATCATTCAACAACAACGCTCGCTCGCGGCCTACCAATTCGCCGTTGATCCGCTGGCCGACTTCCTCAGCCGACAGTCCTTTCACCACTTGAGTCGTCAGCGCCACCAACCGATCGTCCGCATCAAACGTTTCAATCCGAGTCGCCCACCACAATCCCGCGACTTCGACGAACTCGTCGAACCGCGTTCGCACATTGACTCGTCCGCGATGGCGATGTTCGATCGACACGATCACATGGCGCCGCGTGTCGATAACCACTCGAACTTCCAACGTCTTATCTCGAAACGGCTGCAACGTCAGCAACACCCGCTCCGGACCATGCTCCGCCAAAGTTGCTCGATAACCGGCAAACGCTTCTGCCAACGAGTTCCCGTTCGTTCCCAATGAATAGTCATTGAGGCTCAACGGCGGCACCACGAGTTCGACTAAGTTTGCAGGACGCACGCGACCGAGGTCGGTTGCTCGCGACCAGACGCCCCGTTCGGATTTGAAATTTGAGATCCCTTCCCCCACGCACCAATCCACCATGGTCGCTCGCTCATCTCCTTGCTGCCGAATCACCCAGCCGCCTGGCGAATAAACTTCGAGTTGCTCGGTTCGCGTCGTCGATTCTTTCCATCGCACGTCATAGCTCTCGCTGCGACGATTCAGTTCAACGCCGCCGTCCAGCGTCATCAGCGACTTCGAGCGGAGCAGACTCTCAGACAATTCCCACGCCGCATCCGGCCACCAGCGTGGCTTCGGTCGCAGCTTCGATCGATTCGATTGCCACGCCTGAGCCACATCCTGCGACGTCTTAACGCTCGCCGGACTCTTGAACGAATCGGGCAACGTCGGAAACAAACCGAGCAACGCGTGACCGCCGGGCGCAACGGGCTGAGTCCGATTGCCGCGTCGATAGAGATGTGGTGACGTGAACCACGCATTGGTTTCGACCGTGTGTGGTGAGTCAAACTCTGACCGTACGAATTCAACTACTTCCAGACTTTCGATCGCGTCCGAATCCATCAGCGAAAAACTCATCGGTCGCATGTAACCCAAACCGCTGGGAATTGATTGCGAATACTTGGGAGTCGTTCCTCGCTGCCTGCTCCAGTCATACGCCCAGAAGTTGTTGCTGACACCCGGGCTTGTCAGGACCGTGTCGCCACCAGCCACATCAAATCGGTATTCCGTGATCGCCTCGTTGACGAACCGACTGGCATCCCAACTTCGCGTTCCGAAGTATTCGCCAGACTGGCGATTGAGCGTCGGCAACACTCCGGGGCCCGGACCATCAATCATGATTTGTGGCGTCACCTGCCGACCGAACAATCGAGCCGCCGCCGGCGCGTTCTGGTACTCATCGCCGAAGTCGTCACCGAAGTTTGTCACGGGGCTGTTGACAGACAGTTCCCAGGAATCGTCAGCGAGTCTCCCTTGGAAGCCGAGGAGCTGCGGCTTCGCGAAGTAGCCCCACCGATGGTTCGCACTCCCGTTCGAGGACGACAAACCATCGCTCAGGTAGTGGCGCTGCGTTGGTTCCGCAAAACGCTCCAAGTCCATCCACAGCGAATCGTGAATCCCATTCTCGTCGCCGTCTTGGTCGATTTGCCCAGCCAGCACATGACGATTCCGAATGCTTCTAAGGTTGACCATTCCTGGTCTTCTTCCGAGGAACGACATCCCATCTCCGAGACTCGTGCGTGCGAACAGATCAACATCACCCATTATCCCCTTTGACGAATTGCTGGCCGCCATCGGCTGCAACGGAACGTCGCGGCCATAGGAGCCTAACTGGCCGAGCATCTGCGTTCGCAAACCTTGTCGCCACAGTTGCGCTTTCTGAATTTGCTGCTGCACCAATTCGTAGTTTGCGTTCTCTTTCCCTTGAGCGAAGAACTTCTCGCCGTCGCGCATCTGAAACCGCCGCTTCACGCCGAATCGCTGTCGGTCGGCATCGTTCTCCAATACGAGCAGCGACGTGTAGGGCGTGATGATGTGGAACTCTTCCGACATCGCGATGACTTCGTTTTGCACAGCCGCCGTTTGCCCCTGCTCCAGCAAGTGATCGAGATGCTGTCGCGCCCACAGTCGAGGAATGAACGAGTTCCCGGACTCGTCTTCGGCCAGTTGCACCGGAGCGGTCAGCCGCACCGGCTTCCCATCGAGCGTGCCAGTAACAATCACCGAAGCATTCGAGTTTCGAGTTTCGGGTTTC
>CAIJTL010001003.1 GCA_903823545.1 uncultured Planctomycetaceae bacterium | reverse complement strand
ACTTTGAAGTCACAGACAGTGCGTCAAGCTGAGTGAAGGCAAAGGTTGTTCGCTCAAGATGTCGAGAGTCCGGGGCAATGTTGGCAAAGTTAAACTTCGCCGCTCATGACGCGAATTCCGCGCACGACTGTTGGCGCCAACTCGCAACGGTGGCAACTGTAGATCGCATCGTAGCGGCTCTAACAAGCCGTTTGATGATGTCGTAATTCAGTTGTCGATGGGACACGGGAATGTTCGCCGAGAAGTGTTCCACATGGCATCGTTTTCGCCATGATGTGGCTCGGCTCATTCTCCCCCAAGGATCTAATCATGCGAATTTTCTCATTGTTCGCCGTGGTATTTGGAATCGTGCTCGGGACGAGTGACACCGCCAAGGCGGGTCATTTGTGGCATTCGTTCTCGGTCTGCAAGCAAACTTGCGATAGCTGCCCGACTTGCCCGAATGCTTGTCACAGCATCGGCTGCCAGATGTCATTGCACTTGGCGTGCCTCGATAGTACCTGCGACATGTACCCGCACTATGCGTACTACCCGGAGTGCCATGGGTCTTATTACTTCCGCCCGTACAACTGGGAGCATTACGCGCAAGACACGGCTTTCATGTTGGGGCTTGGGCATGCGGCCCCTTACTCCGTCGATGGAATGGCCGAGTTGAAGCCGACCACGATTCCAGAACAGCCCATCATTCGAGTGCGTCATAAGAAGCTGCCGAATCTCGAAGCAATGTTGGTCAAAAAGCCTGAGTTGGCGGCTCCGCTTCCGCCTCGTCCGGCCGAGTAGTTTGAAGGCACGTGTTGCTGGTCGTTCGCTTTATGAATGATTAGGCAGACGTTTGGTGAGAATTCACTCAACGCCCCAGAGATTCTCGAAAAACCGATCCCCGAAAATACGAATGTGATTGGTTCAAGAAGTGCTGACTTAGGGACCGGAGTTCCCGACTGAGTCAGCACATGAATGAATCGATCCCACAACTTATCGTCTCACCAACACGACGAGAGCGATTCGCGGCAGCTTGCCTAATTGCTCTCGCCGTGTTGTTTTGTTTTGGCGAATTGGTTCAGAACCCGAATCAAATCTTGGTTGGTGCCCATCGTGGTGGTGAGAACGATCTGACGGCCTATTTTCTCCGAGCTCTGGACTTGCCGGGGAAGGCAATCGTCGAGCGGAGACTTCCAGGCTGGAACCCGCATCTGTCTCTCGGCAGCCCGACATGGGGAAACCCACAGTCGTTGTTGTTCTATCCGCCAAATTGGATTTGCTGGTGGCTCGGATCGTTGGCGGCAAGTTGGCTGATGGTCGCTCATCATTGGTGGGCAGGGTTTGGTACTTACCACTGGGCGAGGCAACTACGGTTGCGTCACATGACTGCATTAATTGCAGGTGTTGTTGGTGCTGCCGCCCCATACGCGATCGCTCATACGGCCGAAGGACATTTTCCGCAGACGTGTGTCATGGCTTGGTTGCCTTGGGCGTTCTGGGCGTTTGAGCGTTTCCTAGTGACGAATGGTCGGCGGTGGTTGGGGGTCAGCGTTTGTCTGGCAATGAGTTTTCTCGGCGGCCACGTGCAGGAGTCGTTCTACCTCGCGATGTTGTTGAGTTTTTGTCTCTTGTTCTCGCTTTGCACGTCATTTTTCGACAGGCCGATGAAGGGCGATGGTGATGCAAGCGAGCGAAGAACTCAGGCACAGGTCAAACAATTGATTGGTTTTTGGTGTTTAGCAGGCGTTGTCACGATTGGTTTGGTGCTCGTCGAACTTTTGCCAACGTTTAGTAACAGTCGGCTTTCGATGCGTGCTTCTGGCTTACCACTTTCGTTAGCCGGTGATGGATTGAAATGGAGTCACATCTCGCTGCTATGGAACTCACAAAGCTTGAGCACTGAAAGCCAAGCGACGTCTTTCGGCGGATGGGAGTTTTGTTTTCATTTCGGCATCGTTCCGGCGTTACTCGTTATGGCCGCGATGGTGATTGGACGCCAGCGACCGGGAACTCGGCGACTGCTGGTATTGTTGTTGGTGACTGTGCTCTTTGCATTCGGAGCAAGATCACCGCTCTTTCGAATGTGTCATGCGTGGCTTCCAGGGATCGCATCGTTTCGATCTCCTGCGAGAGCGTTGTATCTCAGTTCGATGATCGTGTCGGTATTGGCCGCGATAGGCTGGGAATCGCTGTGGTCGAAATCGGCGGACGAAGGTGCAGTCAGATCTCGCTCGTTCCGATTCGCCAGCATATTGGTGATCGGTGCTATTGTTTTCGAATTGGGGACGTTCTCCTCCAGAGCAATTGCGACGATTCCACAAATGGCTTTGCGTCGGGATTCGTCGATTTCGCAATTCTTCCGTGAACATCACTCTGTGGATCGCGTGCTGTCAGGAATCGGGCTTTATGACGATCGCGAGGCACATCATGACAGCGTTCAAAAACTGCTTGGTTATGAGCCGTTCATGTTTCTGCGATACGCGTTGTTTTTGGATGCACTGACTCCCGAAGGCTCCAAACTCGATCCGGGTGGCTTTCAGCCTCCGAGTTTTCGAGATTTGCACAAACCGCTTGTCGATCTTGCGGGCGTGCGGTATGCGGTCATGCCTGCCGAGCAACGCGATATCTCTGGTTGGAAGCGTGTCTCTTCTGGAACAGTCCCCGCTGAAATCGTTGTTGAGAATGGCGACGATCCACAGTCCGCTCCATCGAGCAAATCTTGGAGCTACTCGATTTTCGAGAATCAGACGGTTCTGCCTCGAGCGTTCGTGATCGGCACGGTTACTGAATCAGGAACTGCAACGCAGGGAAGTAAGCTGCCTCGATTGCTGGAGCAGATTAATCCTCGCGAAACAGTCCTTTTGCAGCGAGATATTTTGCCAGAGGGTTCCGAGCGAACGCCGTTTGTTGAAGCCAAAATTGAGTCTTACACCGACAACGAAGTGCGAGTCCGCGCGACATCATCGGGACATGGTTATCTCGTGCTGACAGATTTGTTTCATCCCGGCTGGTCTGCAACAGTTGATGATCAGCCGACGACGATCCTACCTGCGAACATCGCTTTTCGTGCTGTGTCGCTCGAACCAGGCGAACATTCAATTGTCTTTCGTTTCGCCGTTCCCGGTTGGAAAGCTGGTGCAATCGTTTCGATATTCACTTGGCTTGCGGTGTTTGCGATTTCGGTGCGTGGAATGGTGATATCTGCTCGACAAAGAGGTTGAGGGGACTCCGAAATCAGGGGCCGCACTGGTCCAAGTCGCGGGAATTTCTGCCTCGGATCGTGTTGTGCCCCTCCTTGAAGTCGGGGTCTATTCCGTTTTGAATTTGAGCAATTGGGTAACAGTGTTATCAAATTGTTTTGATTCGTTCCTCAGTCTCGATACCATCTCCGCTCGATAACTGGATACAGGCCGGTTCGCTCGACGCGGACGGCTGCTTGGAGTCACTTGCCGAGGTCATGCAATGAGTCGTTCCATGAGTACCGAATCGAATTTCGCTGCCGCACTTTCCCGGCGTCAGATTCTTCAAGCGGCGGGACTAAGCGCTCTGCCGATGGGCGTTCCCGGCATGGTTGCGGCGGGAGTCGATCCGAAGAGAGGACTCGGTAAAGGGGCGGCGAAAAAGTCCTGCATCTTCATTTTGTTGTGCGGCGGGCCGAGCCATATCGATACGTGGGACTTAAAGCCGGATGCTCCGGACACGATTCGAGGGCCATATCAACCGATCGCGACCGCTGTTCCAGGGATGCGAATCAACGAGATGCACACTCGGTTGGCGAAGTTGACTGACCACATTGCGTTGATTCGGTCAATGACCCACGTCGGAAATATCAGTAACCACTTCGACGCGATGCATCACCTTCTCAGTGGTCAAGCACAGGCCCCGATGGACGCGCCGTATATCGGTTCGATCTTGTCGAGAGCTCGACCGGATGATCGCGCTATTGCACCATATGTCTGGCTCATCAAATGCGTCGGAGATCCGGTCTTCTGTGCGGCAAACATTGGAAACGGCGGACATCTCGGCATGATGCACAGCCCATTGTTTGTCGGCTCGGCAACTAACCATCCGGCAATGCCGACGTTTAAAGCGCCCGACGAATTGATCGCGACAGTGCCGACCGAACGAATGGTAGAACGTCGTCGATTGCTCGACGGTCTCAGTCCGATCGCAACCGGTGATACGAAGATTCGAGCCACAGCCGATTGGCAAGACTTGCATGGTCGCGCGTTCGATCTGACGAGCGGTTCCGAAGGACGCGAACCGTTTGAATTGCATCGCGAACCACAGGCGGTGCGCGATCGCTACGGTATGCACCCGCTGGGACAAAACTTGTTGCTCGCGCGACGGCTGGTCGAATCGGGTGT
>CAIJTL010001002.1 GCA_903823545.1 uncultured Planctomycetaceae bacterium | reverse complement strand
GCGAGGTTGAGTTGCTCGCTCCTGAAGAACGATCCTGAACTGCTGCGACGATGGCTGGTTTGGACAATTCAGTTTTCGTGGTCGGTCATGTATCGGTTACGCGGTCGGCAAGAATTGGGGCCGATGAAATCTGGATTGCCTGACAGAGAACTTGAGACAACCGAGAAAGCTCAGCACTTACCGCTCGCAGTCTCGCGGAGAATGACCGAAGACCTTGAGTTGGCTCGCCAGCGCGGGCTGATCAGTGACATTCAGCAGATGACTCTCGATGGCGGAATTCAACGATTGATCGATTCACTCGGTGCGTGTGAGCGAATTCACAACACCCCCCTGCCCTTCGCCTACATGGTTCATCTGCGACGAGCATTGATTTGCTATCTCGTGACTCTACCAATGGCACTCGTCGCGGACTTTCACTGGCTGACCATTCCGGCAACATTGTTGATTGCCTATGTGATGTTGGGCATTGAAGAGATCGGCGTTGAAATCGAAGACCCATTCGGCGAAGGCGAGAACGATTTGCCACTTCAATCGATATGCGAGACGATTGAAAGCAATCTGTGCGAACTGATGCCATTGGCCTGAGCAGGAACCCTTGCGGGTAACAAAGACAAGCGGGACGATGCCCTCCCGAATTGTCGTTGAGCTCCTTCTGTTTGATTGCACTCTCTCATGC
The DNA here is from genome assembly GCA_903823545.1 of uncultured Planctomycetaceae bacterium. Taxonomy (GTDB): domain Bacteria; phylum Planctomycetota; class Planctomycetia; order Planctomycetales; family Planctomycetaceae; genus SXKJ01. Next base: position 1,949 of record CAIJTL010001002.1, on the reverse strand, counting down.
CGATTTCCGCTGTGTTGTCTGAAATGTCTTCGCTACCAACGTCGCCGAACACACCGCTTCGGCGGCTTAGCCCGGAGGAACGGGAGCAATTTCAGCGGGATGGGTTTCTTGTCTTTCGCCAATTGATGCCTGCGGAGATTCGTGAGCAGATGCTGGCTGTGACGCTCGATGGCGTGCAGCGTGAGATCAGCCCGGTCGAATACGAAGCGGAGCTGAATTATCCGGGAGCACCGAAGTCACTCGCTGCCGAAGGTGGTCGGACGATTCGCCGATTGAAGCAGGCCCACTCGCGGCATTACGTCTTCACTCAATGGTTGTGCGATCGCGAATTGACGGATCGGTTGGTGGATTTGCTCGGTCCGCGTGTTGTGATGCCACTGGCACATCACAACTGCATCATGACGAAGCAGCCAAAATTCAGCAGCGATACTGGCTGGCATCAAGACATTCGGTATTGGGCCTATCAGCAACCGGACCTTGTGAGCGTCTGGATTTCGCTTGTTCCGGAACGAGTCGAGAACGGCTGCTTGCGAGTCATTCCCGGTTCGCATCGGATGATTTTGGAACGATCTCGTTTTGACGATCACTTGTTCTTTCGAACGGATTTACCAGAGAACGCGAACCTCATCGCCTCGTCGATTCCTGTTGAGCTCGACCCCGGCGACGTGCTGTTCTTCCACGCCAAGACTTTGCACGCCGCGAGTCGCAATCATACGACGCAGACAAAGTACTCCGCCGTTTTCACCTTTCGCAGCGCCGACAACATGCCACTCGCAGGGACACGCTCGGCGGAACTGCCGGAGTTGATGCTCCCCGCGTAGCACGGAATCAATGCCGCCCCCACTGAGCTTGCCTCAGTGGCTCACGGGCCGCTGCATTACGGAGTTATCGCCGTATTTTTTGTTTTTGGCGACGTGATTTGTACGACGGACTTCTAGTCCGTCGAGGGTTTCGACGGACTAGAAGTCCGTCGTACATTTGGATTGCGACTCGGTCGCGCTATGACTTAAACGAATGGATTCGATCGTTCGTGGTGCAAAAGCCCGTTTCCACCGAGACAAGCTCAGTGGGGATTAGCGCAAAACCGCTACTCAACGTGATAGGCCCGAGCCAGCGTGCGGAGTGTTTCGATGGCGTGGTTGTCCAGCGCACCGTCCCAAGCGATTTCAACGGCTGCCGAACTGCCGCCGACCAATTCCTTCACCGCCACATTGATGTGGCCGCGATGGTCATAGCTGTAGACGACTTCAACCGGCGAGCCGACCGGCAGTGCTTGTGGCAGCTTGCTGATGCGAACGTCACCAATGTAAGTGCTGGCGGCGACATCGGCGGTCTCACCTTGCAGCAAACGAATGACGATGCTGTTGGGCATATCGACCGTTGTCACGAACTGCTTCTTGATTCCACAAGGAAGCCGCGAATTACGCGGGATCATGATGTGATTCTTTTTCTTCGCATGATCCTTCGGGTTCGTGATCTCGACACCGAGCGAGTGCGAATTGACGTCGATCGTCGTGACCGCTCGCAGGCGACTCAGCAAAGCCTGGGTCAATCGGCCTTGTCCGTCGGTCGCTTTGGCTTCGAGGATTGCCGCATGAATCGCTGCCCCTTGAGCGACGGCCAACTGCGGATTCAACACTCGCGACGGCGTTTTGCCAGTTAGCTTCTTCAGCATATCCATCACGGCGGGCATGGAAGTGCTGCCGCCAACGACAAGCACTTCATCCAGGGAGTCTCGCGGAATGTTGTTGTTTTCGAGCACGAACTCAGTCGTGTCTTTTGTTCGCTGCAACAGGTCGAGCGTGATCTTTTCGTACTCGGTACGAGTTAATTCCACAGGGAGTTTCTGACCTCGATAAACGGCTTCGATCGTCGTCTTGTTCCAGTGACTCAGTTCGCGTTTCGCTGCTTCACACTCTCGGAGCAACGCAAACTTTGCTTTCTCATCT
>CAIJTL010001001.1 GCA_903823545.1 uncultured Planctomycetaceae bacterium | reverse complement strand
GGTTTATCGAAATGTGTTGGCGGCGGAACGAAGTCGGCGGCGGCTGTGGAGCGATGGATTAGCGCCCGAATTTCTGCTTGATCCGCCGGAATATGTGCGGTGGCATCTGCAAGCCATCAATCGACTGCGTGAAGGCAATCTGAGCGAAGCGAGCGAGTTGCTGGAGAAGTCAGCGGAACATCGTAGTGACGTGCTCGCGACGATTGGCGAATCGCCGGCGGCGGCGTTTCAAGATTGTGATGACGTACTCGCACCAGTTTTAGAGCTGATCATTCTGCGGGACTATGTGTGGCTGCCGCTGGAACAAGTACGTGAACTCGAAATCATGAAGCCCGAGCGGCCGCGTGATTTGATTTGGATTCCGGTGCGGTTGGTCTTACAGGATGACTCGCAGCGGCGCGGTTACATGCCGGTGTTGTATCCGGGAACTCACCAGCATCCCGATGACCAAGTGAAGCTCGGTCGCAAGACGGATTGGCAAGAGACCGACGATGGGCCAGTTCGTGGTATTGGGCAGAAGATGTTTCTGCACGGCGAGGATGCGATCAGTCTGTTGGAACTCGGCGAAGTTCGATTCGGGGCCGAAGCATGAGCAACGATGCTCCATTGGCAACCGAAGAAGACCACGGCAGCGTCACAGCCAACATCAAGCTGAATAGTCCCAGTTGGAACATGGAGTTCAAGCTGACGGTGCCGGCGGGGCCGACCACGCTCAAGGAATTGCTGCCTCTCGCACAATCGCTTTCGGACGCCGTGGTGAATGCCGCCGTGCAGGAAGCCGAGCAACACGGCGGTGCGATTTCGTGTTGCAAAGGCTGCGGGGCGTGTTGCCGCCAGTTGGTCCCGATCGCCGAAGTGGAAGCTCGCTACATCGCCGAATTGGTTAGTGCGATGCCCGAACCACGGCAGTCGCAAGTGCGAGCAAGGTTCGACGATGCCTTGCGTCGGCTCGCTGATGCCGGTCTTTTGGACAAGCTGCACGAGCCAGAACGTTGGCATCGCGAAGGAGCCACCGAATTCGGGTTGCAGTATTTTCGGCTGGGGATTCCGTGTCCCTTCTTGGAAGACGAATCGTGCTCGATTCACCCTGATCGACCATTGAAGTGCCGCGAGTTCCTGGTCACATCGCCGGCCGTGCATTGTCAAAATCCGACCGCTCAGACGGTGAAAACGGTTCCTTTGCCTCTGCGAGTGAGTCCGGCACTCGCTGAATTTCAAGTCGTCGAATCCGCACCGCATTTGGTACGCTGGGTTCCGTTGGTGTTGGCACTGGAGTGGGGAGAGTCGCATCCCGACCCACCGGCCGATCGCACTGGCCCCGATTTGCTTGGTCAATTGATGCGGAACTTGACCGGGAAAGAACCACCCACGATGCCAACGTCGGAAGCTAATGGCCCTCCGAGTTCTGATGCGGTCTTGATGGGTGCGGGATAAGAACCAGTCTAAGGAACGGGGGTCGCAATAACTTCCTCGTTTAACCGCACGCCGCAGGCACGCGCGTTTCGAGT
>CAIJTL010001000.1 GCA_903823545.1 uncultured Planctomycetaceae bacterium | reverse complement strand
TGTCAGCGCACTCGAAGCGATTGTGAAAGCGCTGAGCAATCGGCTCGGCTTGCGGCGAGTGGTGCGAGTATTTGTCAGCGATCGTATTAGTGTTCCGGCGGTGATTGGGACGTTGTGGCCGGTGATCTTGGTGCCGCCTGCGATGCTCAGTGGAGTTCCGGTGGAGCAATGGCAGATCATCATTGCTCACGAATTGGCCCACGTGCGGCGATGGGACGCGGTTGTCAGTTTGGCTCAGATGGTGATTGAGTCGTTGCTGTTCTTTAACCCGGCAGTCTGGTGGCTCAGTCGGCAAGTACGAGTGGAGCGGGAAGCGTGTTGCGATGCGCTGGCGGCGAAAGTTTGTGGTCAACCACTATCGGTCGCACGCGCGTTGGTCGAAGTCGCCTCGGTAGCAACACAGCAAACGCACATCGCGGCCGCGCTGGCGTTTGCTGAACCGACGAGAGAAGGAGAGCTGACCGATCGAGTGCGGCGATTGGTCGATCCTGATCAAGCTCCGCGATCAAAGGTTTCGTGGGTTTTTCTCGGAGCGGTTTTCATCGCGCTGGCTGCCACAGCGGTGTTGTTGCAACGGGGGACCGATCTCGCCGTCCGAGCGGCTGCCGAGTGGATGTCGCCGAAGGAGCGAATCGAAAAGCTCGTCGAGCTTGAGGCCGAACGGAACGGCAACATCGTGCCATTGGCGGAAGGCTCGCAGGGAAAATCTGGAGACAACAATCCTTCGCCGAGTAACCGTCCGCCTGCCGATCCGAACGCGGGGAAGGTCGCGGTGTTGCTCATCGTGAAGACGGATGACGGCAGCGAGATCAGCCCGAAGCTGAGTCTGACGTCGGTCTCGGCCGTTAGTCACAGCAGCAGTAGCAGCAGCTTGAATACTCCGCGAGAAGCGGTGCCGGAACATCGTCTGACGCTGCATTATCCGCCGTGTCATTTGCGATTCGTCGCGTCGCAGCCGGGTCGAGCGACGGTGGTTTCGCCCGTGATCTCTCTGATGCCGACCGACCGCGAGAAGACGGTCGAGTTGATTCTCACGAAAGGTTTACCCGTCGATGTCGTTGTGAGGAACGAGCAGGGGCAACCGATTCCGCACGCCTGGGTGCAACAATCGACACCGCTCAAGTTGCGAAGTTCGACATCATGGAGCGGCGGAGCGGAGCTGCAAGCGGACGAGCATGGTCGCTTACGGTTCGAGCACATCGGCAACATCGAGCACTCGTTTCAAGTCATGGCTCCGGGCTACCAGCGGTTGCAGTTCGAGCAGGCATTCCGTGATCCAACACCCTTCACTCCCGATGCGCCGCTGTTCATCACGATGAAAGCCGCTCGGCCAAGTCTCGCGCGAGTGATCGACGCGGCGACGAACCAACCGATCAAGAACGCTCAGTTGCGAATCGCACATCGTCAATCCAAGACCAACGGTGCGGGCTATGGCGTCTCGCGACGCTGGCTAACTCCGAACAAGTGGAGCGACTACGGAGTCACGGACGAAGCTGGTCGCGCGTCGCTCGATCAGCTTGAAGAGGGAGCGACCTATTCGTTCGCGGTCTTCGCCGACGGTTACGGAACCGGAGTGCTCGAAACAAAACCGGGCCAGCTGGAGCAGACGGTCAAACTTAGCCCGCCTTTGAAGATCGCGGGGCGAGTCACCGGCAGTATCGAACGATTGCAGAAGCAAACCGATCCCAAGAAGACTGGTTATCAGTTCGCGGTCTATTCGCGCCATAGTGAGCACATCGACGACAACATGTGGGCCGAAGTTGATAACGAAGGGCGCTTCACACTCGAAGGCTACTCGGTCGGTGAGCAACTCACGTTGTCTTTGCCTGACGAGAGACGCGACATCGAGCTTAAGACGTCAGTCACTGATCTGGAATTCGACATCAAACCGGCTGCCGGGCCGACCAGTTATCCCAAGCGGGAGGTCGTTATTCGACTGACCGGGACAGCGCAGGACGCACCCGCTCGCGGCTCGCTGTATGTCAGTTGGCAG
>CAIJTL010000999.1 GCA_903823545.1 uncultured Planctomycetaceae bacterium | reverse complement strand
GCACTTCGTGGTGAGCAGCGGCTTGATGTCGCGAAGGTATTCGACTTCTGCCGCGACGACGGTTGTTGTCAGCAGCAATGGCAGAACAGCAATTTGTAAAAATGATCGCCCCATCACGCGGCCCACCTAGTGTTGAGTGGTAAACGACACAGGCGAAAGATAGCCGACTCAGTCCAGGAGCGGGATTGAGGCGGGGGTGGCTCAATCCATACTGCTCCAGTCCAGACCGGGAATTGTCTGGCCGACACTCACGTAATACGACACGAATTAGCGCCGATCAGGCGATTTTGCTTCAGCATCTTCCGCAGGATCGCTTGGCAGATATCGCAATTCCGCATTTTGGTAATCGGGCGAATCAAGCACCTTCAGCACGTTTTCGAGATACGGGAACTTAGCCTGTGCGAGGTTGTCCTTGGTGTAGAGCGATCGAAAAAAGTCTGCACGCTTCGGAATGGGAGCGGTGCCATGATGGCTGATGTTGTCGAGGGTCTGGTTGTTGTGAATCATTACGTCGCGGATCGACTTCGCTCGTTTATCGAGTTGCTCGTTGATCAATCGCTTGATGACGTCATTGGTCGGCTCTTCACCCACATCAAGCGTTCGCTCGATCGGCGGCAGCGTCTTCAACAAGTGAATGAGAAGTATCTTCGGTCGCGGGTCGAGGCTAATTGCCACGTGATCGAACTCATGCTTGAGAAGCCAACTTTCCCAGATGTCGGGAGACTTCTTTTGTGCTGGCATTCGCACGATGTGAGTGAGCATGATCTTCTCCTCAACATTCGAGACGGTGATCCGGACTTGCCAACGTCCTTGACGTTTCTGCTTTTGAAGATCGAATCGATATTTGCGATCTTCTTGTAAGTGAAAGTCAGCCCAACCTCGTCCACTTTTGGCGAACTCCCCTTCAGAGTCGTATTCAACTTTGACGTTGCCGTCCCCAATGATTTTTTTCAGTTCGTCGGACGCATTCACCGTTGGAATTGGCTCGCCGGACGAAGAGTCATCCGACTTTTTCGGCTCCTCCTTTTTCGGCAAGAGCGTGACCTTCGATGGGGCCGACGCAGTTTTCTGCGCAACTGTCTGCGGTGGTTCGATCACCGTGACTAGCCCCAGAAGCACCAAGAAACAAAACCCCGCATCAAACTTTCGGAGCGTGAACCGACTGCGGTGGTTTGTCATTGAGTTAAGGTGCTCTCGTTTGTGTGCCTGAATTCTGAATCAGGCTAGTAAGCTCATTTTGATCGCAAAAAACAAAACGACCGAATACCGTGGTGTAGCCGCCGATTTGCGAGCGTAGTCCAAATGCTCTGGCACGTCAGGACAAGTCTCACGACGTCGAATCTCAGTCATTTTGCGAGCATCATGCGAGCCACTCGTTCCAACCGGGCATCCGGAGCATCCGGAGCGAGATCGGTAAGGCAGGTCGGAATCCAAGCGGGCTTGGAGACCTTGTTGTCCGGCAGCGAGGAGAGCTTCGGCAGTTTGATTTCGGAAGTCACCTCTCCGAATGCTGACGCATCGGTCACGCGCAGATAGAGCCGTTTATTCGTAATGAGTTTCGAGAGGTCACCAGCGAATTCTTGGCTCAGTCCCAGCCAGACAATGAGGTTCGGGTCCGCCCGCAGCGCGAGTCCTTGCTCGCCGCGAGTT
>CAIJTL010000998.1 GCA_903823545.1 uncultured Planctomycetaceae bacterium | reverse complement strand
TGGGCTTTATCCAAGGCGGCGTGATGATCGAAGAAAACGTTGAGGAGAAAGCTGAGGAGAAAAAGGACGCGACTCCACAAGACTCGAAGAAGGAGCAAGGCTCATGATTGCTCCTCGTTCGATTTCAGTGATGCTGTTGAGCTTCGCGATCATTGACTTAAGCGGTGTGCCCGTCTTCGCTCTGGCCGATGAAGACGTCGTTGAGAATGTTGACGTTCAGCCACGCTTTACGATTTCAGAACAACAATTTGATCAATCCGTTTTCAATACACGTGGAGCAGTTGTCATTGCCAACGGGGGGCGGCTTAAGCAAGTTGTCGCGTCACAAACAACTCCGATTGAGCAAGCCAAGAGCCAACTAGAAACTTACATCAATGCCGAGATCACGACGATCGATTTGCGTTGCAATTTGACCGAAACTCAAAAGAAAAAGCTGCGATTGGCCGGACGCGGCGATATCGCCGATTTCTTTGCGCGCGTGATGGAATTGCGGCGGCGTTGCACCTCCGAGTCGATGACGCAGCAGGAGTATACGACGCTCCACGCAGAAATGACGAAGCTACGCATGATGATTCAAACTGGATCAATCAGCGATGCGACACTGATTTGCAAGACACTGCGGAGCATCCTCTCCGACGAGCAATCCGTTCTTTACAAAACGCTCGAACGCGAACGTCGCATCGCGATAATTAACGAATCACTCGCGACTCAATGGGGGCAAAACTCGAAACCGGTGCGGTTAGCTAAAGAGGCTCAGCAGCAGTTCGTGGATGTTCTACTCCAGCATGGCCGCTTGCCAACGAATCAAAGCCCCTATCGACTCTACTTTGTGCTGCTCGAAATCGACCGATTGGAAGACAGGCTCAAACCGCTGTTATCAGACGAAGAATGGCAGCAATTTCAATTTCCGATCAGCCAAGCCAAGCGAATCGAACCGTTCCTGCGGACTACAGGACAATGGCCGAGCGAAGAGATCGTTGACGAAACCAGTTCAGGCGCGATGAAAGAATAGATTGATGATGCGGCAACGAATTTTATTTCTGAAATGTCTCGCGCGGACAGCGACGGCTCAAACCTCGCCGAGCTTGTCTCGGTGTATGCGGGCTTTTTCACTACGATTATGTCTAGGGGGCAATTTGTCGATAATCCGAAACGCGCTAGTGTCCGGTTCGTTGGCGGACGTGACACTCAATCCGGCTGCTCGCGCGTTCCGACTGATTGGCGCGTTGTTGTGCTTACTGCATCTCGCCAACATGGCTGCGGCTCAGAACGAAGAAGAAGACGAACCGGCTTTGGCACAGCCTCAAGTACAGTGGGAGATGCAGGAGAATCAGTTTGATTCGTGGATCTTTCAAAACTTTCCGACGGCGCAGGCCGCGCGAGCGAAGTTGGATCAGATGTTGGTTCTGCATACGGAGGATGTTGATCGCGGTTGTGCTTTGACGGAGTTGCAGAAACGGAAGCTGCATTTGGCGGGGCGAGGTGACATCAAGAAGTTTTTTGAAGAGGTCGACGTCGTCCGCAAGAAGTTTTTGCTAATTCGCAAAGATCAGAACAAGATCAATGAAATCTGGCAGGACATCTCGCCGCTACAAATGAAATTCATGAGTGGCTTGCACGGGCGAGAGTCGTTGTTTCAAAAGACGCTGATCAACATGCTCACTGCCGAACAACGCAAGACTTATGAGACATTCAGCAGCGAGCGGCGGACGTTTCAGTTTCGAGCAAAGGTCGAGTTGGTTGTTGCGATCTTGGAAAACAGTTTGCCGCTGCGTGACGAACAGCGACAGAAGCTGATCACATTGGTGGTCAATGAGACGAAGCCACCACGATTCAACGGGCAAATGGACTACTACCTCGTGATGTGGAATATCTCGAAGCTTCCGGAAGCGAAGTTGAAGCCGCTCTTTGATAATGCTGAATGGAAAACCCTGAATCAGCAGTTCGCTCAAGTTCGCGGCATGGAGCAGTGGTTCAAACAAAACGGTGCGCTGAAGGAAGACTCAGATTCTGATGAAGAGTCGGATGCAGAGTCTGACAAGAAGAATGCGAAATAGTGCGTGAGCGATTCGGCTTTGATTTGCTGAGAGAAAGATCGCGAGGAACGAGATGACTCAGTTTGGAAAATGGATCTTCGGCTGTCTGACGTTGATTGGCCTTCCGTTGTCAGCAATTGCCCAACCCCCGAATGCTCGCGTTGGCGAGATTGTGCCGCGGGATGTGCGAGAGATGTATGACCGAGGATTGCAGTATCTTGCGACGACTCAGTCCGAAAACGGGGATTGGGTGAAATCCGGTGGGCAACAAGGCCCCGGTGTGACGGGATTGGGTCTGATGGTTTTTCTCGCGTCAGGGGAAGATCCGAACTTCGGTCTGTATAGCAATCATGTCCGTAAGGCCGCGAGAAACATCATCACGGGGCAGAGTGCGAGCACGGGGTTCTTCGGGAGCAGCATGTACGATCACGGCTTCGCGATGCTCGGCTTAGCGGAGGCTTACGGAGCGATCGACGATCGCAGCCTGTGGCCTGAAGACAAGGGGCCTCAACGGAGTGGCATCGCTCTGCGCTCGATCGGCGCATCTCTGGAGTTGGGTGTGCGAGCGGCGATCACGTCGCAGAAGAAAAACTCAACGGGGGCGTGGCGTTATTCGCCCGACTCCACCGATGCGGATACGTCAGTGGCGGGCTCTGTTTTGGTTGGTTTGCTGGCGGCTCGCAACGCGGGGATTGAGGTGCCCGATGAGTCGATCGACAAAGCGGTGTCCTACTTCACCAAGATGACTGCGGCTTCGGGGCAAGTTGCTTATTCAGGCGGCCTAGGTGGCTTCGATGAGTCGATGGCTCGCATCTCGATAGGCACGCTCGTGTATGCAATCGCTCGGCGGAAGGATTTGCCGCAATACAAAGCGACGTTGGGATATCTCACACAACGTGTCGAGCAACCGGGCTCTCCGGGACACGGTGGAGTTGAGTACCAGCGGTACTATCAAGCTCAAGCGTTGTTCCAAGGTGACGTCGATGCTTGGCAAAAATGGAACAAGTTGCTGATCCGACAACTCAAGTCGACCCAACAAGCAGACGGCAGTTTTAACGGTTCCTTTGGGTCGGGGTTGAGTACGTCGATGTCACTGTTGGCACTCGCGCTGAATTACCGGTTTCTGCCGATCTATGAACGGTGATCTCAGCTTGAAGCACTCGTTTGTTTTGGTGAGCCGGGTGGCGTTAGCCCCCGGACGTTTTGTGTTTCGTGATGTCCGGGGGCTGACGCCGCCCGGCTCACCAAGTTGATTGCGCGTCATTGTTTTAGGTTGTCACGTCTATGAAATCATTACCCCTGTTGGTCGCGTTAGTTCTGACGTGTTCTGTTGCAGCAAGCGCCGATAGGCCGGTGTTACATTTGGCGAACGGTGGTTTTGTTCCGGGCGAGCTTAAGAAGTCGGCGAGTCCGGATGTCGTCAGATGGCAGGGGACGTCGTTTACTCTGCCGTTTGATTTTTTACGTCACGCGGTGAATGCCGTTCATTACCCGCGAATGGCCGAGCCACCAAAGCCCACGGGCGAATATTGCTTTGAGCTAGCTGCAGGCGATGTGTTGTTCGGCGACTTAATCAATCTGACCAACGATCAAGCGGAGTTGGAGGTTGCTCGGCTTGGTCGAATTCAGGTGAAGCGAGACCACATCCGTCGCATGTATCGTTGGGGGAGCGGTGCAGATTTGGTTTATCTCGGCCCCAACGGGCTGGTTGGTTGGAAAGAGACCGCTGCGGTCAAGCAGTGGCATGACGAAGGTGGGCAGCCACAGACCGACAAAGAAGGAAGTTACATTCGAGGTGATTTCGGCATCCCGGCTCAAGCGGTGATTGAGTTTGAACTCTTCTGGAAAAACAAACCGGACTTCGTACTCGCTCTTGGAGTCGATGACAGCGATGACGAAGCGACCTTTAAGCGTGCATATCGATTGGAGGTTTGGGACAACGAACTCGTGCTTCGCTGCGAACTTGGTCGAGAAGCTGACGTCGACACCGTTCAGACGATTGCAACTGGCTCAGGCCGAGCTCACTTGGTCGCTTATCTCGATCAAGAAAAGGGTCGAATGCTGGTTTACTCCCCCAACGGGAAACAACTGTCGGAAATCAGTGTGAAACCGCGCAATCCGAAAACGCATTCCGGAATTCGGCTGACGAACCGCAAGGGTGATGTTCGCCTTGAGCGACTGCGGATCACGCGATGGGATGGCGTGACGCCGCGCGAAGTGCAGCCGGATAAGGTGCGGTTACATCGCACAGATGGCTCGATCGTTTATGGACAGGTCACGGGGTTTGATGCAAAGACAAAACAATTCACCGTCACTGAAGAGAAGCAGGAAACCAAGTTTGATGCGGCACAACTCGCAAGCGCGTTCTTGTCTCCGCCAGGTGACGACAAGCCGCGAGCCTTCCGAGTGGTCTACCAAGACGGGACTCGTCTGAGCGGCGAACTGAATGAAATCGGCGACGACCATTTGCGGCTCACGACGCTCAGCATCACCGAGCCGCTGAAGTTATCGGTTGAATCGCTGCAATCACTTGTTGTTCTGACTCACGACAGCAATTCATCCGTTGAAACACCCGAAGGCCGATCGGGCAAATTGCAAGCTGACGGACTCTTTTTGCATGGTCGATTGGCGAGTGGTCGCGAAACGCCTGACGCAAGTTGCCTCGTTTGGCATCCAGATAACAGTGCAACGGCAAGCCCGTTACGAGTTGGTACGTCAGGACGAATTGTTTATCGCGAACCGCCCCCACCGCAGCCCAAGCCGACCCCGCAGCAAGTTCAAGCACAACAAGTGCAGCAGCAAGGTGGCGGGTTCGCGAACGCATTCTTGAAGGCGCTCGCGAATGGCCCTGTTCAACCTGCTGTCGGAGGCGGACGACGGCTGATGCACTTGCGCAGCGGCGACACGATTCCTTGTGACGTGAAGCAGATCAATGAAGAGGGAATCGTTTTCAAAACTGCGATGTCTGACGCGACGTTCGTGGCTCACGAAAAGGTCAAAGCGATCGAGTTGCTCAGTGGCTTGTCGGCACCAAAACTCAACAAACTCAAGCAACAGCGATTGCTGACGCTGCCCCGAATGCAAAAGGATTCGCCACCAACTCATTTGATTCGATCAAAAGATGGCGACTTCCTGCGTGGCCGCATCCTCGACATGGACGACAAGCGACTGTCGATCGAAATTCGTCTCGAAGCGAAAGAAATCCCGCGTGACCGGATCGCTCAGATTATTTGGCTGCATCCCGATGAGCTGAAAGAAGTGACAGACAACGTAACCGGCGGCGTTAGCCCGTCGGCGAAGGCTTCAGATGGCAATGACGCCACGACGTCGAATACGAAACCGACAACTCGGGAGGCGGACGCCGACGCGCTCGCTAAGAGCGATGAGAACTCGCCGCCCAAGCACGTGGAAGCAACTCGAGTGCAGGCATTGCGGAGCGACGGTATTCGACTGACGTTTTCTCCGGACATGCTTGAAGACAAAACATTGTCTGGCAAGAGCGATGTTTTGGGGGCCTGTCGAACGGAGTTGGCTCAAGTTGATCAATTGCTGATTGGTGCCGAAATCAAAAAGGCTGCCGCTTCGCTCGCTTATCACAAATGGAAATTGCACCACGCGACAGAACCAAAGATCGCACAAGATGTCGATGGGCAGTCGCCGGATGGTCGAGCGCCGGGATTGGACTCGCCGCTGGTTGGCAAGCCCGCTCCTGATTTTGAGCTGCCTTTGCTGGGAGGAGACGG
>CAIJTL010000997.1 GCA_903823545.1 uncultured Planctomycetaceae bacterium | reverse complement strand
GAGAACCTTCTTTTCGATCTAAGCTAACGGCCATCCGTCGCCCACGCTGATGGCGAGCCTCGTCAATCAGTCGTGGGATTTCCTTGAGCTGTCCAGTTCCCACGACGAGATCAACATGTGGGGCCCGGTTGAAGATCAACTCTTGATCCTTTTGAGCCATGCAACCCATAACGCCAATCACTTGATTCGGTCGTGCTCGCTTACTGAATTTCAATCGTCCGAGCTGACTGTAAATCTTGTGCTCGGCGTGATCTCGCACAGAACACGTATTGAACAGGATTGTGTCCGCCTCTTTGACGTCGTTGGTCAACGAAAACCCTTGCTGCCGCAGTTCCGCGACGACAAGTTCGCTATCGAGCATATTCATCTGGCAGCCGACGGTTTCGATGTAGAGCTTGCCATTGTGGTCTGATTGTGGAGGAGACATAGCGAGCGTCTTCATTGAAGATTGAATGATCGTTTGATGGTCGGCATTACAAAGAGCAGACTATGGCGAGCCATACATTTCGGTGAGTAACTGTTGAAGTTTTGCTATTTCCGGCTTCGACAACGCACCGATTTTTCGAGTCAATCTCGTTTTGCTAAGCACTCGAATTTGGTCAACACAAATGTCAGCAGGCTTTCCTCCACTGAGAATTTGCATTCGAGAACGCCAGCTCGGACGAACCCTCGTCGTCAGCGGGCAGACCACTACCGTCGGCAAGACCGCATTCAAGACATCTAAGCTCACGATCACGCACGGTCGAGTCTTACCAATCTCGCTGCCTTCGACAGGCTCCAAACGAGCGTAGTAAATCTCGTAACGTTTCATTCGCTGTCCCAGCCATCAGTCGGCGTTTCCCAATCGGACCAGTCTTCACCTGATGAGGCCATTTGCCTTGCCGTCTCTTCCCACGAAAGTTTGACGAAAGCTGCCTTGGCACGGAGCACTATTTCTCCGTCACGTTCCTCCAGCAAAACACCACCATCAAGGTGGTGCTTTCGAATCATCTCGGCCGGCAATCGAATACCACGGGCATTTCCGATCTTGGTCAGTTTTGCTTCGAGAGTCTTCATAGCGCGAGCACCGTAAGGAGGCGACAGTGACAATTAATCGCGAATGCGTTCGATGTATTCGCCAGTGAGCGCGTCTAGCTTGACCTTCTCGCCAGCAGCCACGAACGCCGGGACTTGAATTTCAGCACCAGTTTCCAGAGTGGCGGCTTTCGTCACGTTCGACGAGGTGTTACCGCGAACGGCCGGTTCGGTGTAAGTGATCTCGAGAATCACGTGCTGCGGCGGAGTGAAGTCGATGAGCCGATCATTCCAATACAGCAATTGGCACGGCGAGCCTTCCTTGATGAACCGCAATGACTCCGCACAGGTCTCCAGCGGCAGTGAATGCTGCTCGAAGGTTTCGTTGTCCATGAAGATGTAGCCGTTCGCGTCGCGATACGAATAGACGCCATCACACTTGCGGACATCGGCACCTTCGAGGCCATCGCCGCTCTTGTAGGTCTTGTCGAGATACGTACCTTTGAGCAAGTTTTTCAAACGTGTGCGGTAGAGGGCCTGCCCCTTTCCCGGCTTCACGAATTCCAAGCCGACCATATCACATGGTTCGCCATCGACGATGACTTTGATTCCCTTTTTGAAGTCGCTAGTGCTGATGTTGGCCATTGGTCTTTCTCGAAGAAACGGTTACTGTTTTCAGTGAATTTCGCGGCAAACGTTAACAGACAGAATTCGTCGCGAGAACCCCGATTTCGGCGGCATTTTCGAGCTTTTTCCGCTCCCTGCCGACCGGAAAGCGGCAGGTTATAGCGAGCCTTCTCGCTGAGTGTCGAGGTTCGGGAGCGGAAAAGTCAGCGCACTGTTATGCCATCGTCTGCCTTGCCTGCTGTTCGACATGCTGTGAATCCCGCGCCTTCGTTGCGGTCGAATAGCCCGGAAGGAACGAAATCATCTCGTCCAGCTTGGCAGCAATCACTTGCTGACGCTGTTCGCACTCCTCGCGAATTGGTAGGGCGACTTGGACTTCCTGAAGAAGCCGCAGATCGAGCCATCAATGCTCACGGCGATTTTCCACTTCTGGTCCCCGACAGCTTTCTACAGCGAATGGAG
>CAIJTL010000996.1 GCA_903823545.1 uncultured Planctomycetaceae bacterium | reverse complement strand
CAACCGTTCAACCGGGCTCGAACCCGAATCAACTCAACGTCCAAATCAATGTCCCCGCAGACACACCATCAGGCCTCTACCCATTGCGAATCGACACTGTCGGCGGCGTGAGCAACGCCATCGGAGTTGCGATCGACGACTTGCCGAACGCGACTTATGTCGAGAATTCGATCGATAAGCCGATTGCATTGCCCGCGGCAGTGTCGAGCGTGATCGGCGGAGCGCAGATCGTGCGAGTTTTCTTCGCAGGAAAAGCGGGGCAACGTTTTGTTGCCGATGTCGAATCGCGGCGACTCGGAGCCGGGATCGAGATGGACCCGGTCCTCGAACTAAAGACCGCGCGTGGCAAGCCGATCAAAATCGTTTGGGACGGTGCGAGCCTCAGTGGCGATGCCCGGATTGATATGAAGCTTCCGGCAGACGGCCTCTACTACATCGAGCTACACGACCTGCAATACCGTGCTCCCGGCAACAGCCCATTCCGATTGAAGCTCGGCGACCTACAACTCGCCGATGCGATCTTCCCCGCGATGATCGCGCGAACTGCCGATAAAGCGGCCATTGAATTGATCGGAACCGCGACACAACCTCGCGCTCTGGAAATCGCTCAACTCCCCGGCGATGTCGCCCTGACGAAGCTCGCTCGCGTTCAAGGAGACATCGGCGTCAACGGCCCGCTGCCGTTGATGCGACTCAGCGACGCAGTCACGATTCTTGAGACACTCGTTGTGAACGCGCAGCTTCAAACTGTCGACGCGACTTTCGCAGAGAACAAGCACGTACCAGTTGCAATCAACGGGCGCATTTCCGCGGCTGGCGAGCAAGACAAGTTCGTTCTCAACGTCACCCCAGGAATGACTCTCAACATCATTGCTGAGGCACAAGCATTCGGATCACCGTTAACTCCGCAATTGCTCGTCGCTGGACATCCTCAAGGAAACGGACTCGCCGGAGCGGCTGATCGCCCCGGTACGCGAGACCCCGGTTTGGATTTCGCGGTTCCAGCGGGTGTGACTCAAATTCAATTGCACATCAAAGACTTGTTCGGCAAAGGTGGATCACATTTTGCCTACCGCTTACGAATCGTCCCCGCAGGCCAACCGAGCTTCACTCTCACCACAACCACACCTGCGGTATCACTCGCCGCGAACGGAACGTCGTTGGTCGAAGTCCAATTGACTCGCAACGGTTACGCCGGCCCAATCGTGTTGAAAGCACTCGGCGATGACGGCGTGAAAGTCACACCTGATCAATTGCCTCCAACAGCAGGTAACGGCAAATACTTTGTCACCGTGACGCACACTGGAGCAGCTCCCGGCCTTCGAAACGTTCGTTTGGTTGGGGAGTCTGTCGACCTCACCCCACCGGTACGAGCTGTCGCCATTAACGTGGCGAACTCTCGACATCTCGTCGGCCATCAAGAGTTGCTGCCAGTCGTCGTGAACGGGGCATCGCCGTTGAAGATCACCGGCCTGCAACCACCGGCAACGCTCTTCCGTGGACTTCCTGCGGACATTGCCGTCTCTGTTGAACGAACACCAAACGCCCCCGGTGCGAACTTGCCGGTGCTGCTACGAGTCGTTTTGAACGAAGAACCGCGCAAGCAAAATCCGGCTGACCCAAATCCGAACGCGGCCTTGAAACCGTTGATCGCCGCGCAGCCGAATCAAACAATCGCAGCCGGTGCTCCGACTGGAACGCTGCGACTCAATGTCCCCGTCGATGTCGCTCAACCGACGATTCAATTCGTCGCAAAAGCCGAAATCATGCCGCACGCATACTCATCGCAGATTCTCGGCCAAGTTTATTCCGTCCCATTTTTGTTGTCGGTTCAGAATGCCGCGGCAGTGACTCTTGATGCGAACACACTGACGCTCGTTGGAGGCCAAGCCAATAAAGTCATCGGTACAATCAAACGAACGACTGGTTTCACTGGAGCAATCGACATCACTCTGCAAGGACTCCCCGCCGGATACTCAGCCCCAAAAGTGACCGTCGCCCCAGACAAGGAGCAGTTTGAGCTCGTCGTCACTGCCGGCCCCGAAGCAGCAGCGAAAGATCTCCCGAACATCACGCTACGAGTCGAAGCAACCGGCATCGGCCCGATCCTGGCAGACTTTGCTGTTGCGCTGAAAGTCGGTCCGCCGAAGTAACCACGATTGCATTGCAAGTACGATGTGGCGGAGCGTGTCGGACGTTAGTACGAGCTGAGTGATGAAAGTCGACGTCTCAAAAGACGAACTTTTTGAAATCGAGCCAAGAACATCTCCGGGATTGTGGGAGCGTTTGCCGTGGTGGTTGATTTTGTCCGCCGCAGGCTTAGTCGCAGAACTCACAGATCACCCATCATTGGGGGTGGTGGTGCTGTGTTTGAAGTTCGGTTGGAGTGACTTTTTGACTGCGCTCTGGCTCAGGCGCTGTGATACGGATTTGACAAATGGAACAACCTGTTTTTGGTTTTATGTGGCTGCGGGGATGTGGCGCATTTGCCTGTGGAGTTTCTTGTTTTTCACAGTCACTTTGGCTGCTTTTGGTTGGTTTCT
>CAIJTL010000995.1 GCA_903823545.1 uncultured Planctomycetaceae bacterium | reverse complement strand
ATGACGGCTACGTAAACAGAATCTTCAGGCTATTCCGTTGAGGCTGGCATGTTCGATTTGAAGTCCGACAACTCACGCTTCTCGAAGCTCGCGCGATTCGGCGGCGTTGTCGGCGTATTAATCGTGCTCACGGCGACGCAACTGCAAGCGGCGGATGATGACGGCATACGGTTCTTTCGCGAAAAGATCGAACCGGTTCTGAAAGTGCAGTGCTTCGATTGCCATTCGCAAAAAGCCTCTGAGTTGAAAGGCGGTCTGTCGCTGGAGTCACGTGGAGCGATTCTTCGTGGAGGCGAAAGTGGTCCGGCGGTGATCAATGGCAAGGGGGCACAGAGTCCTCTCATTCAAGCCATTCGGCACGAAGGGGGGCTCGCGATGCCGCCGAAGAAGCCGAGGCTTTCGGATGTGACGATTGCCGACTTTGTGAAGTGGGTCGAGATGGGCCTGCCCGATCCGCGCGAGGAAACGGTGGCGGTCGGTGATACGGCGGGATTGAAGGAAGCTCGCAAGCACTGGGCGTTTCAGCCGGTGAAGAAACCGAGCTTGCCGACTCCACAAGACGCCGCTTGGGTGATGACGCCGATCGACGCATTCATCGCGGCGAAGCGCGAGGAGCGTCGTTGGCCCGCTGCGCCGGCGGCGAGCAAGCTTGAATTGGTTCGCCGTGTGACGTTCGATCTGACCGGGTTGCCGCCGACGGTGACGGAGATCGAAGCGTTTCTCAACGATGAGTCAGCGGACGCTTACGAACGGCTCGTCGATCGGTTGTTGAGCAGCAAACATTTCGGCGAGCGAGCGGCTCAACATTGGTTGGATGTCGTGCGGTATGCGGAGACCGAAGGGTACGAGTATGACCAGCACGTTCCCGATGCGTGGAGATACCGCGATTACGTGATCGACTCGTTCAACAACGACAAGCCGTTCGATCGGTTTGTGTCCGAGCAAATCGCTGGGGACGAACTCGACCCGAAAGACGAAGCGTGTCTGACCGCGACGATCTTTCATCGCTTGGGACCGGTGCGACGCAACGCAGGGAATCCGGAGATCGCTCTGAGCCGCAACGAAGTGCTGACCGAGCGAACCGACATCCTCGGTGCGGCGTTTCTCGGTCTGACGGTTGGTTGTGCTCGGTGTCACAACCACAAATTGGAGCCGATTTCACAGAAGGACTATTACCGTTTGCAGGCGTATCTCGCCGCGACCGCCGAGCAGAACATCGTGATGGCGACCGACGACGAAAAGAAATCATTGGAAGCGGAACTCAAGAAGTTCAAGGACGAAATCGCTGAGGTACAGAAGCGGGTGGCAGTTGCGACTGGACCAGAGAAAGAACGGTTGATGGAACAGGTCGAGCATTTGCAGGACCGCGTGCCACCGCACTTGCCGACGATTCCGAGTACTCGCAATGACTTCGCGAAACGGACGGCGGTGCATGTGCTGCGTCGCGGCGTTTGGGAAAACAAAGCGGAGCTGGTAGGCCCGCGTCCGTTGAGCGTGCTGGTCTCAGACGAGATGCCGGAGTTGTCGGCAGACGAGGCCGCTCCGCGAACGCAGCTCGCGCGGTGGCTGACGTCGCCCGATCATCCGCTGACGGCGCGCGTGATCGTGAACCGTATCTGGCAGCAGCATTTCGGAGTCGGCTTGGTGAAGACGGCGAATGACTTTGGCCTGAAAGGGGAGCGGCCGAGTCATCCAGAATTGCTCGACTGGCTGGCGGCCTCATTGATGGAAAATGGTTGGCATTTGAAACCCTTGCATCGTTTGATGGTGTTGAGCAACACATACCGGCAATCGAGCCGTTCGCCGAATTTCGTCGAGACACAACGCGACGATCCTGAGAACCGATTACTGACTCGGTTCAACCGCCGACGTCTCTCCGCCGAGGAGGCGCGCGATGCGATGCTGGCGGTCTCGGGCCGGATCAACGTCACGTCGGGCGGACCGAGCGTCATCGTTCCGGTCGATCCGGAAATGATTCAGTTGCTCTACAAGCCCTCGCAGTGGAAGGTGACACCGAGCGTCAGCGAGCACGACCGGCGTTCGATCTATCTCATCGCGAAACGGAATTTGCGTCTGCCGTTTTTCGAGAACCTTGATGCACCGGCGTTGCAGGCAAGTTGCTCGCGGCGGGAATCGAGCACGCACGCGCCGCAGTCGCTGGAACTGCTCAACGGCGCGCTGGCGAACGATCTGGCTCGCTCGTTCGCACTGCGGTTGGAGCGTGATTCAGCGGGCGATCCGAAGAAGATTGTCGAACTCGCGTTTCGCGCGACGCTGGGGCGATCGCCGACGGCGGATGAAGAGAAACGCTCGCTGTTGTTTCTGAAGGAGCAGCCGCTGAGCGAGTTTGCTTTGGCGAT
>CAIJTL010000994.1 GCA_903823545.1 uncultured Planctomycetaceae bacterium | reverse complement strand
GCTGTGTCCCGCTCGATTGAGCTGCGCTGCCGCCGCGAGTCCCGCAGGACCGGAACCAACGATGGCTACTTTTTTCCCGGTTCGGGTCGTCGGGATCTGCGGAGTGACCCAGCCCTCATCGAACGCCTTGTCGATGATCGAACATTCGATGTTTTTGATCGTCACCGGCGGCGACGTGATTCCCAGCACGCACGAACCTTCGCACGGTGCGGGACAGACTCGGCCAGTGAACTCAGGAAAGTTGTTCGTCTTGTGCAACCGGTCAAGCGCTTCGCGCCAATGGCCGCGAAACACGAGGTCATTCCATTCCGGAATCAAATTATTAACCGGACACCCCGACGCCATGTTGGCGATCATCCCGCCCGTATGGCAGAAGGGTACGCCACAATCCATGCACCGAGCCCCTTGCTTTCGCAAGTCTTCTTCGGGCATGTGATCGTGAAACTCTTTCCAATCCAAAATCCGCAATTCAGGATCACGATCGGTCGGTAACTGCCGATTGAATTCCATAAAGCCCGTTGGCTTACCCATCGCACTCGCTCACTTTCTCTCGATTCATGGTCAGGCTATCTGACTCTGACATTCTCACTGAGATGAATAATTTCGTTGGCCACTTAAACCTGACCGGCTGCGGTCGCGATCACTTTTCCCGACTTCTGCGAAGTTTCTTTCGCCATCTCCGCCAGCGCCCGCTTGTAGTCCACCGGCATGACCTTGTGGAAAAGCTTTAGCTCGGCAGACCAATCCGCGAGGATGCGTTTCGCGACTTCGCTTTCGGTGTAGGTCGCGTGATTCGTGATCAGTTGCTTGAGTTCGGCAACATCGGCGTCCGCTTCGACTTTCTCGAGTTCGACCATTTCTGGATTGTAGTTGGCTTTCAGTTGCGACTGCGGGTCGTAGACGTAGGCGACACCGCCGCTCATGCCAGCAGCAAAATTACGGCCGGTGGCACCGAGGATGACCGCTCGGCCGCCAGTCATATATTCGAGGCCGTGATCTCCGCAGCCCTCGACGACTGCGTTTGCTCCGCTGTTACGAACACAGAAACGTTCCGCTGCGACTCCGCGAATATACGCTTCGCCGTGAATCGCCCCATACAACGCGACGTTTCCGATGATGATGTTCTCTTCGGATTTGAACGTCGCTGTCTTCGGCGGGTAGATGATGATGCGAGCGCCGCTCAGGCCCTTGCCAACGTAGTCGTTCGCGTCCCCCTCCAATTCCAAAGTCACTCCATGAACGGCCCACGCTCCGAGGCTTTGACCGGCGTGGCCGGTGAACTTCATGTGGATTGTGTCATCCGGAAGGGCGTTCGCTCCCCAACGTTTGCTGACTTCATGTGACAACGTTGTCCCGGTTGCTCGATCGGTGTTGACGATCCGGAAGCTCTCGCGAGCCGGTTTTCCAGTTTGGATCGTATCGCGAAAGCGCGGGATCAAGGTCGTTTGGTCGAGCGTGTATTGAAGCCCGTGATCTTGGGCGCGTTGGCAATACGTGCCGACGTTTTCATGCGGCTTCGCAGCGAGCGTGAGCATTGCCGAAAGATCAATCCCCTTCGCCTTCCAGTGCTTGATCGCATCGTCGGTTTCTAGCAAATCAACTCGACCAACTAACTCGTTCATCGTGCGGATACCGAGTGACGCCATGATCTCACGGCATTCTTCGGCAGCCATGAAGAAGTAGTTGATGACATGTTCTGGCTGTCCGTTGAACTTCTTGCGAAGCTCCGGATCCTGCGTCGCGATACCGACCGGGCAGGTATTGAGATGACATTTTCTCATCATGATGCAACCGAGAACGATCAGCGGAGCCGTCGCAAAACCGAACTCTTCCGCACCCAACATGCACGCGATCGCGATGTCGCGGCCAGTTTTCAGTTGACCGTCTGTTTGCAATCGCACTCGGCTACGAAGATCGTTCATCACCAATGTCTGGTGCGTCTCGGCAATACCCAACTCCCAAGGTAAACCGGCACTCTTGATCGACGTCAGCGGGCTCGCACCGGTGCCGCCTTCGGTCCCGGCGATCGTGATATTGTCAGCGTGACCTTTCGCCACACCGGCGGCGATCGTACCGACGCCCACTTCGCTCACTAGCTTGACGCTGACTCGAGCAGAGGGATTCGCGTTCTTCAAGTCGAAGATCAATTGAGCCAAATCTTCGATCGAATAAATATCGTGGTGCGGCGGCGGACTGATGAGTCCAACCCCCGGCGTGCTGTGCCGAGTCGCAGCAATGATCTTGTCAACCTTGTGGCCGGGCAGCTCACCACCCTCACCAGGCTTCGCACCTTGAGCGATCTTGATCTGAACTTCGTCGGCGTTGGTGAGATACCAACTGGATACCCCGAACCGACCGCTCGCAACCTGCTTGATCGCCGATCGCTTCGAATCGCCGTTTGGTTCGGGCGAAAAGCGTTTGTAATCCTCGCCCCCTTCACCCGTGTTGCTCTTGCCGCCGATGCGATTCATCGCGATGGCAAGCGATTCGTGAGCGTCCGCCGAGATCGAACCGTAGCTCATCGCACCAGTGCAGAAGCGTTTGACGATTTCCGATGCAGGCTCGACTTCATCCAACGAAATCGGAGTCGCCGCCGTCTTGATCTTCAGCAACCCACGCAAGAAGCAAGCCTTGTGCGTCTCCTCATTCACGATCTGCGCGAAGCGCTTGAACGACGTCTTATCGCCCGTTCGCGCCGCGTTCTGGATTTCGGCGATTGTGTATGGGTTCCAAGCATGCTTCTCACCGGTCTTACGCCAGTGGAATTCTCCTGGATTGGGTAGTACTGGAAGTGCTTGAGCGTTACGTGGCGGATAACCGATCTCGTGGCGCAGCATCGCTTCGCAACCAAGCACTTCAAAATCAACACCCTTGATGCGGCTCGCAGTTCCCGCGAAGCAATAATCAACAACGGTGTCGTTCAGTCCAAGGGCTTCAAAAATCTGGGCTCCCTTGTACGACTGCAACGTCGAGATCCCCATCTTGCCCATGACTTTGAGCATCCCCTTCTCGACCGCCTTGCGATACGCGGCGACGATTTTCTCGTCGGTCCAATGATCGCCGAGCGTCCCGTCTTCGCGCGACTGACGCAGCGCTTCAAACGCCAAGTACGGATTGATCGCATCCGCGCCATATCCAACGAGCAAGCAGTGATGATGCACTTCGCGAGCTTCACCGGTTTCGATCACGATGCCGATGCGCGTGCGGAGTTCGTGCCGCACCAAGTGTTGATGCACTGCCCCCGCAGCGAGCAAAGAGCTGACAGGTACTCGATCCGGTCCCGTGGATCGATCCGAGAGAACGATCAAACTGAAACCGGAATTGATGGCCTGAGTCGCCTCTTGGCAGATACGTTCAAGGCACCAACGCAAACCAGGATCGCCTTGCGAACGAGGAAACGTGATGTCGATCGTCTTAGTCTTCCAACCGCGATAATTCAGATGCTTCAGCGAGGCCAATTCTTCATTGGTGAGAATCGGATTTGGCACCACCAGCCGATGACATTGCTTCTCACTCGAATCCAGCAAGTTGCTTTCTGGTCCGATGAAGCATTCCAACGACATGATCACTTCTTCGCGGATCGAATCCAGCGGTGGGTTCGTCACCTGTGCGAAGAGCTGTTTGAAATAATCGTAAATCAACCGCGGTTGGTCGCTCATGCAAGCCAACGCTGCGTCGTTACCCATCGAACCGAGCGGGTCTTTCTTCGTCTCGATCATCGGGATGAGCATGAATTGCAGCGACTCAGTTGTGTAACCGAACGCCTGCATTTGCTTCAGCAAAGCAGGAGACTCGTATCGTGGTGGCACATCCGCTTTCGGCAATTCCGCCAGCCGAATTCGTTGAGCATCAAGCCATTGTTTGTAAGGTCGCTTTGAAGCCACAGACTGCTTCAGCTCTTCATCTGGAATCAATCGTCCTTGCTCGAAGTCGACCAGGAACATCTTGCCCGGTTGCAATCGCCCCTTTGAAGCGATGTTTTCCGGTGCAATGTCCAATACACCGACTTCGGACGCCATCACAACTTTGTCGTCCTTCGTGACGTAATATCGACTCGGCCGTAAACCGTTTCGATCCAACACAGCACCGATGACGTGACCGTCGGTAAACGAAATCGATGCTGGGCCATCCCAAGGCTCTTGTAGCGCGCTGAAATACTCGTAGAACGCACGCTTCTCGTCTGACATCGCGTGATGATTCTGCCACGCTTCGGGAATCATCATCATCACCGCTTCTGGCAATGAACGACCAGCGTGGTACAGCAGTTCGAGCGAGTTATCAAAGTTGCCCGAGTCGGAGCAATGTGCCTCGCAAACCGGGAACAAATCTTTCAATTCGTTACCGAATAACGGCGACTGCATCATTCCTTGCCGTGCATTCATCCAATTCACATTACCGCGCAACGTGTTGATCTCTCCGTTGTGCGCCATGAATCGGCAAGGCTGCGCCCGGTCCCAACTCGGAAACGTATTGGTCGAAAACCGCGAGTGAATCATCGCCAAATGACTCTTGTAGTCCGGATCGCGAAGATCCTTGAAGTACGGCATCACCTGCGAGGGCATCAACATCCCTTTGTAAATGATGATGCGAGTACTCAGCGAGCAGATGTAAAACTGCAATGCCTCTTTGAGCTTCGACTCATCGCGCAGCTTGTGGCTTGCCAGCTTCCGGATGATGAAGAGCTTTCGGTCGAAGGTCGCCTGATCGAGTCCCTCGTCGGCACCAACAATCAACATCTCCATCGCCGGTTCGCATGCCCGAGCTGACGGGCCGATATTTGCCGCGTTCGGATCAGTCGGTACTTGCCGCCATCCAATCAGCTTTTGCCCTTGCTCGGCAATGACGGCATTCACCGTCTGTTTGCAGACTTCTCGTTCCGCCGGGTCCTTCGGTAGAAAGACAATTCCAGCTCCGTAACGATCGCGTGCTGGCAAGGTCGCTTTGAGTTCGGTCTTCGCAACCTTCTCCAAAAACTCATAAGGCAATGCGGTCAGAATGCCTGCTCCATCACCGGTATTCTCTTCGCAGCCACATGCTCCGCGATGCGTCATCCGCTTAAGCATCTCATCGGCGTCAATCACGATTTGTCGTGATCGCTCACCTTTGATGTGCGCCACAAAGCCGACACCGCAAGCATCATGCTCAAACGCCGGATCGTACAAGCCTTGTTTCTTTGGCCAACCATTGCTGTGTAACTGACTGATACTCATAGCAAACTTTCTTCTTCAGTAACCTTATGTCGTGACCGCATGCGCCGTACGCGAGCGACCTAACTTTTGTCCGTGAACTCGTTCAACAGGTGGGAGCATTTCTGGAGGTGCTTTCAGCAACTCCTTGAATTTGATCGCAGCCGTTGAAAGAGTTTTGTGACGTTTCTGAATGACACCGAGCGGACGGAACCACGTGACATCTTTGAGCGGCAAAGCGATCAACGACCCTGCTTCCACTTCACGTTGAACGGTCGGCTCGGGCAAAATCGATACTCCCGAACCGATCTCGACAGCACGTTTGATGTTTTCGATGTTGTCAAATTTGTGAACGACGTTGACCGAGACCTTTTCAGCACGCAGGGAGCGATCGATCTCGCGGCGAATTTTGAGGTCTTCAGTAAAGCCTACAAAATCTTCTCCCTCGATCGACTGAATCGCGACGCCCGATTGCTCTCGTCCATCATCGACCAACTTGTGATCCGGCGGAACGACGAGCACGAGAGGTTGTCGCTGCCACTCTTGAGCAGTGAACTCGCCTCCCTCTTTGGGAAACGAGACGAGCCCCAAGTCGGCTTCATCGGCAGAAACTCGACGATAAACCTCGTCGGGATGCAGATAGTCGATCCGCAAATCAACTTCGGAAAACAGATCGCGATATCGTTGCAGGTAACGATCCATCTCCGACAAGCCGACCGAGTAAATCGCCGCGATCCGGACTCGACCGACCACTTTGTTAACGATCGCCCGAACGTGATCTTCCAGCTTGTGAAATTCGTCCAGCAGCGACCGACACCCTTCGTGATAGACGACCCCAGCCGGCGTCAGCTCAAAGGGGCGTTTGCTACGGTCGATCAATTGCACGCCCAGACGCTTTTCGAGCGCCGCGATCGACTGGCTCACCGAGGATTGCGTCACTTCTCGCTCGATTGCCGCTTTTGAGAAGCTGCGCAATGCCACCACGTCGCAAAAAAGTTCGACGGTACGCAACGGCATTAGATCGCAACCTGCCCGCGAGAGCGAGTCATCATTAATTCCACTAATACAGCATCCTGCCAGCCATAAATCCGTGCGGCAAAGTAGCCCACGAATTTCTGGTCGTCAAGCAAGTGGAATGAAAGCTCGGCGGTTGATGCCGATGATGCGCCGATCTTGACGGCGGTTGCTTTCGGAGGAGCGACCGATGGGAATTAGGTGAGTCACGGGAATGCTGAGGCCAGACATTTTGCGAGCGATCGTAAGCCCGCTCAGTCACATTCGTCCCACTACGTCCGATTCACCCCATCGAAAACGACAGACGCTACTTCTCAGGATCATAACCCTGGATTTTGTACGGCGTGTCAATCGTTGCCGTATCCCAGAGTTCCTTCAAAATGGCTGCGATCTCACCTTGGTGGTCGCTCTGTTCCAACTGATTTCGAATCGCATCTTGGACTTCGTCGAATGGCGTATGCCCTGCATCCTGTCGCTCACGCACGACGACGACTTGATAGCTTTGCGGATTCTTGATGAGTTCGCTCGGCTGACCGATGGGAAGTT
>CAIJTL010000993.1 GCA_903823545.1 uncultured Planctomycetaceae bacterium | reverse complement strand
TGTGATTGATGCCACAAAGATGCGACGAGCGTAACGGCCTCGCGGGAACTTGAAAACTTGGGCTTCCAGAATGCACGAATTGGATCGAGGCAAAGGTGACCCCGACTAAGGACGCACACCTCGAATCGAAAGCCGATGGCTTCCAAACGAAGCAACAATCCCCAACGGCATTCCCGTGAGTCGTAAATGAGTCTGCATCGTCCGAATGAGTTGTTTCGACACGACATCATGAACGGCATCCACCTGCACGCAGACCGAACGATTGATGATGGATGGCGAAATGGGGCTGTGTGGCAATCGACGCTCATGGAATACCGGTTCGACAATGACATCTTCGAGAACAGGTAGTTGTCGTGCTCGAAACTCCGCCAAGGCGACGTTGCGATACGTGGTTGCCGTGTAGCCCAAGCCGACAGTTCGATAGATCTCTTGCAGCCCTTCGCGAATGCTTCGCAAAGTCGGTTTGTGATCAGGCAGGATCAGATCGGTGATGTGGTCATAGTTTTCGTCGAATTCCGGCGGCGGCGGTTGATGTGGAATTCGGTCGAAGGCTGCCATGTCGAGCGCGAAATTCACGAGCAATCCGAGTTCAAGATTCCAGAACTTCAGATAGTTCAGAACTTGCGACCGATTCTCCGGAACGAAGCCTTCCACTTGATGTTTCAATTCCAGAATCATCCTATCTGCAACAACCAAATCCGGCTCGAAAACGTCGACGACCTCGCCTTGATAACGCAGATCACGCCGCATTGTTGGTTTGGAAATGAATGAGATGTTCTTCTCATAGAGCCGCTGTTCGACCGCCTTTTGGTAACACTCTTCGCGAAGGCCGGGACCGAGTTCGTTATGGACGTCGAAGAGGCAACCAACAATGTTGAAGGAAAGTTCTTTGTGAATGATCTCGGCATCTGCCATGAGTTGCTCCTTAATACTAAAGTTGGATCGACAGCGAATTTAATCTAGGCAGCGAATGAAGGCAGACCATTCGCTGCCTAAACTTAATTCGCTGTCGATTTATCCTCACAAACCCCAAGGAGACTCTCAATGAAGAAACAATTCATAGCCCCCCTCAGTCATCAAGGCGGAACACAGGCCGTGCGAGCCGGAAATTTGATCCTGGTCGGCGGCCAGATGTCGCTCGATGAACACGGACAAGTTGTCGGTTCCGACATCGCCACACAGGCGCGGAATGCGTTCGAGTCACTGAAGCGAGTGCTCGCCGAAGCGGGGGCCACGATGCAGGATGTGGTCAAGCACAACATCTATTTCCAGTGCGAGGGCGGCGACGAGGAAGTGGCGAAGTTTCTGGATGAGATCGACCGCGTGCGGCTTGATTACTTCTCTGACCCCGGCCCGACGACGACTGAAACGCGAGTCGGGCTCGATCGCGAAGGGGCGTTGATTCAGATTGATGCCTGGGCGGTCGTTGGTGAACCAAGAGAACGACTGATGCCCGAAGGTCATTGGGGTTGGAGCAAGCCGCTGCCGTTTACTCACGGTTGGAAAGTCGGCGACATGATCTTCGTTGGCGGCCAGCGGTCACTCGATGCTCACGGCAACGTGCTGGGCGTCGGCGATATCGAAATTCAAACCGATCATGCGTTTCGCAATCTCGACACGATGCTGCGAGCCGGTGGCGGCGATCGCAACAGTCTGATGCGGCAGAACACGTTCTTCCGCTTCTTCGGTCAAGGTCGTGAAGTGACCGACTATTGGGAGAAGATGACGAACGTCCGCCGACGTTACATGTCAGTCCCGTCCGCGGCCGGAGCGGGGCTGCGAATCACCGGGTTCCCGAACTCATCCGAGCTGATTCAGGTCGAGGGAATCGGCGTGCTCGGCGAGGACAAGCAGCGGTTGCAGCCCGATAACCATTGGGACTGGAGCATCCCCAACACGCAGTTCACTCAGGGTTGGCGGATCGGCAAGCTGGCGTTCATCGGCGGCCAGATTTCCGCCGACAACAAAGCGAAGGCGGTCGGCAAAGACATGGAGACGCAGACTCGCAATGTCTTCCAGTTCATCCGCAAAGTGCTGGCCGAAGGGGGCCTCGACGAGAGCGATGTCGCCAAGCTCTACATTTATTACCACGGCGACGGCGACTGGAATCAAATCGCCGAAACCAAAGCAACGATCGACCGCGTGCAACGCGAGTTCTATCCCACCCCCGACCCGGCAGCGACGTCGATCCGTGTCTCCGGCTTCGCCTTCGAGGATTTGCTGATCGAGATCGAAGCGTTCGCCATCTGCCGCGACTGAGGCCAACGGAAGAGAGTCCAGCGAATTAATGGAGACAAAGAATGAAGATCAAGCCTACTAACGTGTATTCCCAAATTCGTCATCTCCTTCCATTCGTTGGACTCTTCCTCTTCCTAACAGCCGCTCGCGCCGACACCGTCTTCATCGAAGCGGAGTCGATGCAGGCATCGTCAAACGGTTGGACAATCGCGAACAACGATCAGACTCAGCGTGCTTCGCGGACGAAGACTTTGTGGGGTGCGGATGGGGCGGGCGACGCGGTTGCAAAGAAAACGGTGAGCATCAAAGACCCCGGACGATATCGAGTGTGGGTGCGGTACATGCAGGTCTCTGCGTGGCGCGGGCCGTTTCAGTTGGCTGTTTCAACAGTCGAGAAGCAACTCGCGGCGAAGACGTTTGATCTCGACGTTCAACCCGGCGTCGCCGATTGGGAATACACATGGCAGTCGCTCGAAGCCGACCTGCCCGCTGGTGAAGTGACGCTTTCGTTGGCGAAGCACGAGCAGAAGAACTGCGTCGGCTATGTACGGCATGTTGACTGCGTGCTGCTCACCACCGACCACAAGTTGGTGCCGGATCATTTGCCGTTCGGGCCGCAAACGCTGGTGCGAGTCACGATGGGTGAAGGCTATGACCGGCCGGTCTATTTGCACTTGTTCGCGGATCATTATCGCTCGCCGTGGTACGCGCACTATGCGATCGGGAAAGACGGCATTCGTGCGGAACTCGCGCCGCCGGCCGAGCAGATGTTGAAGTCGGGGGATGTGACGCCGTGGTGCAATCTGACACCGACGGTCTACCAAGATTCCGGAGCCGCGCTGAATCTCTCGGTGCGGCATTCGTATCACGAGAAGGCGAACCGATTCAAAGCGACGCTGGAGTTCGGGCGTCGTCGTAGCCGAGTTGCTCCGCAACTCGGACTAATTGAAACCGAGTTGCCGAGCAACTCGGCTACGGAGGTCGAAGTCATCAAGACGTTCGATGTCGAAGCGACGCCGAACGGTCTGGTCATCATCGTGCCGCCCGATTTGGAATCGCCTCAGAACATTGCGCGGCTCAAGCGAGATCGCGAATTCGCGGACGAAATCGGCAAGCTGGCCGATGCGTTCGCGTGGCCGAAGCACGGCCGCAAGCCGATCAAGATTCCTTTTCTCGTCAGTGCCAGCCTTGCCGGTTATGAGCTACCAGTCGACGCGGCGGTGACGGCGCGCGAACAAAAGACGCTCGACTATTTTGGCTTCAACGGCGCGTACGACCGGATCATTCACGGTGCGTGGCACATGAAAGGGGACTCGTACTGTCGACCTGATCTCGACGTAATGCGTGAGCGAGTGAAGCACGATGCTGAACTCTTCAAGAAGTCGGGCCGCCGCATTGAGGACATCGCGGCCTGCATGCTGATGGACGAGCCGACCGGGCAACCGGCTGAGTTCATGGCGAAAGACGAGGCGTATCACGAACGGTTCCGCGAGTGGCTCAAAGCAAAGTCGCTCAAGCCGGAAGACCTGCTCGTCGCGAGTTGGGACGACGTGCGACCGGTCGCTGAGTCCGAGCGAGAAAAGTTCCCCGCGCTGCATTACTTCACGCAGCTCTTCCGCACGCGGGCCATCGGCGACTTCATGGCGACACAGCGGCGGATTATTGAGGAAGCGTATGACGTAGGTTGGGACTCCGTCCCGACCTCTTCCGAGCTGAAGAAAGCAAATGCGAAAACGGTCGGGACGGAGTCCCAACCTACGCAGCGGGCGATTCCATTCCTCGTCAACTTCAG
>CAIJTL010000992.1 GCA_903823545.1 uncultured Planctomycetaceae bacterium | reverse complement strand
GCGCTCGTAGTGACCGCATTCATGCGGTCCATGATGACTCTTCGCGTGCTATTCGCCTTGGCCTCGATGAATCGAGGCACTACGAGCGGGGAGCGACAAGCATCAGTGGTTCGTATCAAAGCACCAAGCCCAGTGCTGTGGAGAGCACTGGGCTTGGTGAGGAAACTCCTGCGGTCCGTCGGCGGAGGTTTAGATGCCGTCCATGGCTTCCAGAAGTGCGGAAGTGATGATGAACGACTCATTCACGAAATCGCCGTTGATGATCAACGTGTTGGTCCCCTGCCCTCCGGCGATGGTGTCGGCGGCACCTTGGCCGTCGATGCGATCGTCGCCGTCTTGGCCGAGCAGTAGATCGTTGCCAGCTCCACCGTAGAGCGAATCGTTGCCGTCGCCTCCCTGGAGCGAATCGTTACCAGCTCCACCGTTGAGCACGTCGGCACCGTCACCTCCAAAGAGGCCGTCGTTGCCATCGCCGCCAACGAGCGTGTCGTTTCCGTCGCCACCATTGAGTTCATCGTTGCCGATGTCGCCGGTGATCGAATCGTTGCCATCACCGCCACGAAGTTTGTCGTCTCCTTCGTTGCCGTTGATGATGTCATCGTTGAGGCCGCCATCGCACGAGTCGTTACCGAGTCCTCCCGACAGCACATCGAGACCGGTTCCTCCTAGCAACGAATCGTTACCTGCGCCGCCAGTGAGCGTGTCGTTGTCGGCGTCGCCAGTGAGAACATCGTCGTTGTTGCCGCCGTCGATCGAATCATTGCCTGCATCGCCACTGAGCGTGTCGTTGCCATCGCCGCCGACAACCGTGTCGCTCCCATCGCCTCCGAGTGCCCGATCGTTCCCCGTTCCGCCGTTGATCCGATCACTGCCAGTTCCACCGATCAACGTGTCGTTGCCCGTGCCACCAATCAACGTATCGTTGCCGTCACCGCCGTCGATCGTGTCATCCCCCAGGCTGCCTGTGATGGAATCGTTTCCATCGCCACCGTTCAGGGCCAAGCGA
The DNA here is from genome assembly GCA_903823545.1 of uncultured Planctomycetaceae bacterium. GTDB lineage: Bacteria > Planctomycetota > Planctomycetia > Planctomycetales > Planctomycetaceae > SXKJ01. The sequence goes on along the minus strand of CAIJTL010000992.1, from coordinate 4,364 downwards.
ATGCCTCCCAGAGTTGCCGTCGACGCATTCAAGACATCGTTACCGGCATCGCCATTCACGGTGACCACGGCGGGTGATACTCCGCTGAGGTCGTTGATCGTGACGGTGTCATTACCGTTGCCCGTGTTGAGCACGATGTTCGTCACGAGAGACGACACGATGATCGACGCCGTCCCCTCAGAGATTCGCAACTGATTTGCCGACGTCTTGCCAATGACGAATGTATTGACGACCGCAGTGCCGTTGATGGTGACGGTGTCGCCACCGGCGTTATTGGTGAGCGTGTCGATGCCATCGCCGATTCCATTCCAAATCAGGTTGTCATCTCCGGCACCGCCGTTGACTGAATCATTGCCCCCTTGGCCATCAATCGTATCGTTACCGTTGCCACCATTGAGCGTGTCACCCTCGGAACCGCCGAGCAACGCATCATCGCCATCGCCACCATCGATCGAGTCGAATCCCGCGTCGCCGTTGAGGAAGTCGTTCGACTCGCCAGCGAGCAGCGTGTCGTTGCCATCACCGCCAAGCAGCGTGTCGTTCTCGACTCCAGCAGGCGGCAATGCTGGAGGCGGTGCTGGTGGAGGCGAAGGGGGCGGATCGCCAGCCGCTCCCGCAATACCGCTGACCAGCGAAGCGGCCAGACCGGTCGGATCATTCGGATCGATGCGGAAGTAAAGCGGTTGCCCCGGTTGAATGTCGTCCGCAGAGGCACCTGGAGTGATGTTGTTTTCCAAAGCCATCGACGAGCGATTGATCGAGCCAGTGAGTGTCGCCAATCCCGTTAGTGTGGCTCGCAACGTACCGCCGCCGAAGACCTCGTTGCCAAGGCTGACCACTTCGATGTTCTGCGCGATCATTTGGTTGATCGTGGTTTGGAATGACGCCCCTCGACCTTGCGGAGTCGTGCCCCGACCACCAGCGGTCATCGTTGCGGCAGGGACAGTCACGCCGCCAACTCCCGTATAAACCGTCGCACCGTCGGGCTGATAGGCCGTCCCTGCATCCGTGGCGACGATGACGATGTGCCGAGCACCCGCTCGAAAACCAACACCGTCTGTTGCTGTCGCGACGGGAGCTGTCGGAGGCAAAATCGGACCACGTGGATCTCCCGTGAGATCGGGGCTGAAGGAACTATACGCAGGCACGTCTGAGCCGTTCGCATTTGTTTGACTGGCCGCGAGACCGGCGACGCCACTGTCGACTGAGTCGCCATCGTTGTTGCCATCAAAGCCACGTCCTGTGGCCACTTGGGCCAAGCCTTCGAGCATTGACTCAGGTAGGTCGCCACCGCCGCCGGGAGCCGAGCGTCGCAAAGCCGCGTCGATCGCTGCACCGAACTGCGGCGTGCTCGAAGTGATGATTGGTTGATTGAGAATGAAGGGATGGTCGGTGTTTCCTCCTCCGGTGCCGTTGTAGTCTTCAAATCGTCCAATGCCGTAGGCGAGATCGCCGGTCGGATACAGTGCGCCCAATTGAGCGATCATCGACGTGATCGCTTGGCGAATCGTCGTGGTCAACGCTCCTTGAAAACTTCCCGTGTCATCCAGCAAAAAGAAAATGTCGAGCACCGGCGGAGGGGGCGTGGCATCGTCATCAAAGATGCGACCTTCGGCGACAAGATTGCCGGCGCGTGCGTTCGACAAATTCGACAGCATCACGAAGAAGGTTTCCGCGTCCGACTCATCACGAGTATCGCCGACGATCGCGACGGAGAACGTCTTCGTCAGTTCGCCGGGATTGAACGTCACTTGGCCGGAAGAGGTGACATAGTCGGCGTTCGGAGTCGCCGCCAAACCACCAGTCGCGGTTCCCCCAGCAATCGTTCCATTAGAACTGGTGGCGTAATTCATCGTGATTGGCAAACTGGAAGCCGAAGACAGCGTGACTGTGAAGACCATGTTAATCAGCCCGCTATTCCCCTCCATCAGCGTGGCATTGGCAATCGAGACCGTCGAAGAACGAGTATCGAGCAGATCGTTTCCCGTGCCGCCATCGAGCGAATCAGAACCGCTTGCGGCAATCAACGTGTCGTTGCCCGCTTGACCGAGCAGCGTGTCGTTGCCGCTACCGCCGTTGTTCAGATTGCGGAAGTCATCAAAGATCGTGTCGTTGTCGGAGCCTCCGAAGAGAAGATCGCTGCCGAGTCCCCCTTCAATTGTGTCGTTGCCCGCTTGCCCGTTGACGACATCGTCACCATCGCCCCCTTGCAGCGAATCCGCTCCGATGCCACCGAGGATACTGTCCGAGCCAACTCCTCCGAGAACTGTGTCGTTGGCATCTTGTCCGTCGAGTGTGTCGTTCCCGTCACCCCCATCGATCGAGTCGTTCTCCGTTCCCCCCAAGATCGAGTCATCGCCGTCGTCGCCCCGAAGCGTGTCGATGCCGGAATCGCCGCTCACGATGTCATTGCCAAGACCGCCTGAGACAGAATCAGCACCGTTACCTCCGAGGATGCTATCGTCACCATCTCCGCCATTGACGATGTCCGAGCCGTCGCCGCCGAGGATCGTATCGTTGCCAACATCGCCATTGAGCCGATCCGCTCCGTCGCGGCCAAGAATGCTGTCGTTGCCATCGCCGCCGTTGATCGAATCATCGCCGTTGGAACCATCGAGCGTATCTGCTTGCGAACCGCCATTGAGCGTGTCGGCTCCGTCGCCGCCAATCAGACTGTTGGCCACATCAGGGCTACCAGTGATCGTATCGTTGCCGTTTCCGCCCGAAACCGAAATCTTCAGCAAAGGGTTACTAAACACGGTTGCCGTTACGCCGCTGAGGTCAATTACGTTGTTGGAGTCGCTTCCCGTGATATTAATTGCTGTCAGTGCACTGGTATTCGTCGAGACAATTGCGACCGTCGCGCCATTACCGAGCACTTGGACTTTTCCTGGTGCGGTCGGACTTTCGCGAACAGTGATGTTGTCAGTCGCCGATGCCGTGATCGACAGCTCTGTGCCGATCATCAAGGCCGACACGGACAACAGCACGCGTGCCTCCAGCGGTTCCATCTGACAAGGTCGACGCGTTGAGCGTTGTCGCCGCTTCGACAGGGCCAAACGATCTTTCACCAAACTTAACCATGACAAGCAGCGCATAGCCTTCTCCTTGGGGAATGACGCCTTTGTTGCCGAACGGTTCGAGTAAGTCGAAGAACAACAAAAGCAAAAGTGAGGCCCGCATTTCGGAGCAGATGATTGAAGCGACCGAGGGGGTTGGCAATTCAGCTTTTTGCTACACGCAAATGCGACACTTTTGAGGCAAAACGATACGCTGACATGGCCTTCAACCTGCCTCACAAATTGCAACATCAGCGAGTCTTGCTTCTGCGGAACAGATTCTCTGAGAGGCTATCCGGAAACCTTGTTCTGCAATTCTCGGGGCGTGATGAAACACCCACTCTACTAACCCTTCGGGTTAGTTTTGAAACTGCCTTTGCTTGCACGGCACTGACTGGCTTGGCAATCTCTGGTTCGTTTGCGTGACCTCTTCGGCGAGGTGTGCCTCCGTGCGAAAACGAAAAACTCATCATCATGCCACAACTGTCGCGACGCGAATTTCTTGGGAGTTCCGGTGCCTTCCTGGGGCTCGCGGCCAATCGCCGTTGGCTACTGGCCGACGATTCGCCCTCCTTTCCATCAACCGGGGAGACCACTGCGAGCGTGAAGCCACTGGATGATTTGATGAGCGGCTTTCTTGCCAAGCATCAATTGCCGGGGGCATCGTTAGCAGTCGGGCGTGCGGGCCAGTTGTTGTATTCGCGCGGCTTTGGTTGGTCCGATGTTGACACACAAAAACCAGTGCAACCCGACAGCCTGTTTCGATTGGCGAGCATCTCAAAGTCGATCACCGCAATCGCGGTCATGCAGGCGATCGAACAAGGCTGCTTGACGTTGGAAACTCCTGTCTTGCCGTTGCTGCGGCAAATCACGTCCGATCAACCAGTCGATCATCGTTGGCGTGACATCACCGTCAAACATTTGCTGCAACACACCGGTGGCTGGGATCGAGCCAAAAGTTTCGACGGCATGTTTCGCGCGGTCGAGTTCGCTCGCGAATTAAATGTTGATGCTCCTGCAAAACCCGAACACATTATCCGAGTGATGCTCCAGAAGCCGCTCGACTTCAATCCCGGTGAGCGTTACGCCTATTCTAATTTCGGTTACTGCTTGCTTGGCCGAGTCCTCGAAGCGATCGATCGAACTCCCTACGGCGCGAGCATCGCCAAACGAGTGCTGAGCCCACTTTGTTTGAAACACATTTGCCTCGGACGGACGTTGAAAAAACATCGACTTCCTGACGAAGTCACTTACTACGGAGCGAAAGGGGCGACTGGCCCAAGCGTTTTCGCCCCGAACGTCGGT
>CAIJTL010000991.1 GCA_903823545.1 uncultured Planctomycetaceae bacterium | reverse complement strand
GCGGCTTTCGATGCGAGCGGTCGCTGAAGCGGCCATCAGTCGTGCGACAAGTAACAGGTTCTGTAGTTCCCAGCCCTTGAGTTGCGAGAACTCACGCGTCGAGACGTAACGATCCCAGAAGTCGATTTGCGTTGTCGCATCTTTGAGTCCCGCAGCATTGCGTGTGATGCCGACATGACGCCCCATCAAGCTTTGAAGTGAGTTGGTCAGGTCAGTCAGGTTCAAATCGTGGTCGTCCTTCACATCATGAACCCATTCAGCACGCAACGGGATCGCGGAAAAACTATCGGGCTGTGCGAGCGCGAGTTCCGAAGCACCTCGACCGCATCGAAGTCCATAAACTAGCCCTTCGAGCAAACTGTTCGATGCGAGTCGATTCGCGCCGTGCAGTCCGGATGAGCTCACTTCACCCGCAGCCCAGAGGCCGGGAACGGTCGTGCGACCGTCGAGGTCGATGGTCAAGCCGCCGATCATGTAGTGCGCACCCGGTCGTACTGGGATTTGATCGGTCGTGATATCGAGACCGAATTCCGCACAGACTCGACTGATGTGGGGGAAGCGTTCGGCAATTAATGATTTGGGTAAATGAGTCAGGTCGAGATAGACACACGAGTGTTTCGTTTTCTCCATCTGCCGAGTGATCGCCAAGCTCACTTCGTCGCGAGGCGCGAGTTCGAGTGATGCATGATAATCCCCCATAAAACGGTGCCCGAAGCAATCTCGAAGATAGGCCCCTTCGCCTCGCACAGCTTCTGAAATCAAGTGCCTCGAACTGCCAGCGATATAAAGCACAGTCGGGTGAAATTGCATGAACTCCATGTCGCGCAGCTCAGCACCGGCACGAAATCCAATCGCATGACCGTCTGCCGTGGCGATATCTGGATTTGTGGTCTCGCGATAAAGCCGCCCCGCGCCGCCGGTGCAGAGAATCGTTTGCTTCGCCCAGACGAGTGTCTTGCCGTGTTGAGCGTTCCAGACAATCGCACCTCGGCAAACGCCTTCGTGCGTGAGTAAATCGATCGTCGCGGTCTGTTCCCAAACTTGTACGTGTTCGGCCGACCGAATGCAGGCGATCATCGCTCGCATCACTTCCTTGCCGGTCGCGTCACCGAGTGCGTGAGCGACTCGGCGATGACTGTGGCCACCTTCTTGCGTCAACGCGATCTCGCCGTCCTTCAAATCAAACTGTGCGCCGAATGCCGCCAGTTCGCGAATCCGCTCCGGTGCCTCATTCACAACCATGCTGACAACATCGTCATCGCACAGTCCTTTTCCGGCAGCCATCGTGTCAGACGCATGGTTGGCCACATCATCCAGCGGGTCGAGCACTCCCGCGATACCACCTTGAGCGTACGCGGAGTTTGACTGACTGAGTGCATCCTTCGTGACGACGATTGTTGTTAAACGCGGGTCGACGGCCAGCGCCGCACGAATTCCCGCAATCCCTCCACCGATAATCAACACATCGGCAAACAGATGCGGCACACGCTTCGGATCAAAGCGGACGAGGTAGCGGCGTTTCAGCGGCAGTTGCAGTTTTGACACAATCACCCGGTTATTCGACAGACGGTTCACGGACAGCTATTCAAAAGTAAAAACAGCATCAACGGACATCTCAAAATCTGGAAACAACACGGAGCCGAGGCTTTCGCCACGTCGATAAACCGCGCCGAGTTCGTATTGGCCATGCTTCAAAACAAGCACGCTCACCTCCGCTGAGTTCGGCTCCACAATCCAATATTCCGCGATCCCTGCCTGTGCATAAACCGCACGTTTCTCAACGAAATCACGTGTCCGGTTCTCTGCTCCGTCGCTGACAACCTCGACCACCAAATCCGCTCGATCAAGTTGCTTCACCCGACGAATATCTGCCGGCAATTGTGAAGTCGAAACAAACACAACATCCGGCTCACGATATTTTGCAGGCCCGACACGAACTGGCAGTGGAGCCGAAAACACTGCCCCCAATTGACGCGCTTTGACATAGTCATGCAGCGTATGGTGCAGGTGGAATGCAATCATCTGGTGATAAGGAGTCGGCGTCGGCAAGACCTCTAAATGCCCTTCGTTGAACTCGATCAAATGATTGCCGGGAAGGTCGAGGTATTCGTCTTCGCTCCATGTACCCTGATCTGGAAATAACAATGCAATGCCCCAAGCTGGCTGCCGATCCGGCACCGCGCGAGCAATGCTCTCTAGTGTTGTGGACATGTTTCGCTCTCAATGACACTGCAATGGAACGGCGTCAGTATGCGTTCGCCCGCGTGACTCAGCAACCTTGCCGTGCCAAGCTGATTGAGTTTCGCTTCACTGGCTTCTTAAGCTCCCCTTCATGCGTGACGTAGCATTTGAATTCCTGTTGTTCGGACTCAAGCAAGCTCGTGCGTGTATTTTCGCTGGCAGCTTTTTTGTGGTGCTGATTCTCTCGAAGTTGCTGCCGCTCGATCCGCTGCCGCGATACGACTTCATCTTGCTGGCAGCGATTGTGTTGCAGGCCGGTTTGTTGATCACTCGCGTCGAGTCGCTTCAAGAAGGAATCGTGCTCTGCCTGTTTCATTTCATCGGGCTGGTTTTGGAAATCTTCAAAACTCACCCAGCAATCGGTTCGTGGAGCTATCCGGAATTTGGCTACACGAAGTTCGGAACAGTTCCGCTTTATAGCGGTTTCATGTACGCGGCAGTTGCGAGTTACATGTGCCAGTCTTGGCGTATTCTGAAACTCGAACTTGAGCATTATCCCAGTTACAAGCTGAGCGTGCCGCTGTGCCTCGCGATCTACGCGAACTTCTTTGCGAACGCATTCGTCCGAGACTCGCGGATAGTGCTGATTCCGCTGGTCTTCGCGCTCTTCTGGCGAACGCAGGTCCGTTTCACAGTTTGGCGAGTCACTCGCAAGATGCCGTTGGTGTTGTCGTTCTTTTTGATCGGCTTTTTCATTTGGATTGCCGAGAACATCGCGACATTTCTCGGCGCTTGGGTTTATCCCAATCAGACAGGGCAATGGACCGCAGTCTCGACTCAAAAAATGAGTTCGTGGTTTCTGCTGGTCATCATCAGCTTCGTGATCGTTGCTGATTTGAAACACCTGCGCGAGCGACGGACCAAGTGACCTGAAACGCTCCCCACTGAGCTTGCCTCGGTGGCTCGCGGGCCTTTGCACTACGCTTTTCGCCAATTCGGATGAAAGTGGTCGTAATGCAAAAGCCCGAATCCACCGAGACAAGCTCGGTGGGGATTGTGAATGTCGCTTCTCTGAACGTAAGAAAGTGACGCTTATTTCGCTTATGCGTGCCGTCCGACTTTGTTGATGCGGGCGTAGACGTCGTTCAGGATCCAGTGGAACAACACCAAGTGGATCGATTCGACCATACCCATGTCGTCGAGCGGCACGTGCAGGTTGTTCTTGGCCATTCCTTGCAGCTTGCCGCCGTTGTAGCCGGTGATGCCCCAAGTCCGGAGGTTATGGCGATTGCCCCATTCGACCGCGTTCAGAATATTGGGGCTGTTACCGCTGCCGCTGATGGCGATCAGCACGTCGTCAGGTGACGCGAAGTTCTTGAGTTGCTCGACGAAGACGCGGTCGAAACCCTCATCGTTTCCCCAGGCAAGGATATAGGGAGTGTTATCAGTGAGGCTGAGTACCTTCAAACGCTTCATGTTGTCGTTAAGAAAATCTTCGCGACGGAGCGTGCTCTTGCCGAGATCCTCGCAGAAGTGTGACGAGTTTGATCCGCTGCCACCGTTGCCGATGATGAAAACGAACCGACCGTCTTGATAGGCCGAGTAAATGTCGTCTGCGAGCCCAACCGTTTGGCTGAGGTCCAACTTATCAAACTCCTCGGCACAGCGAGCGAGATATTCCTTCGGGTTGAGATGGGCACCGAGCATCAAAAAGTCCTTCACGAATAGTGACTGAGAAACTAGCAGCACGATACGGAATCTAGCAGTCGAGCGGCCCCGCGAGAAAGCGAGTTTACAAACGTCGTCCAGACGCTGGTATGTGTCCAACGAAGCGAAAATCGGACAAAGCCGAAAGGCGAGCGACATGAACTAAGAAATCATTAATCGCATGCCTCAAACGTCGCATGCCTCAAACACCGTCGC
>CAIJTL010000990.1 GCA_903823545.1 uncultured Planctomycetaceae bacterium | reverse complement strand
GTCAATGATGGCTAAGCGATTTCGGGCTGATGTGACCGCTTCAATGAAGAATCTCGCCGAATCGTTCAACGAACGGTGAGCCCCTCACACTGGTCGCCATGAGACGTAAGTCCGAATCCGATTGGGTGAAAGAGACCGCCACCAAAGTGTGAAGTAGAGCGTTCGCCCTGAGCAGGATGTGATCAGAATGTGACTTCTAATCGAAGCCGTTTCGGGCGGAATGCTGTTTCTCGTCGCCTTTGCGGACACAGAGTTGTGTGTTGTGGAATCGTAAAACGTTGTTTTGGGGGTCAGAGAGCTGCATACGGTATGTAGGAGGCGTTTGATAACGGGAGCGGGGCCAAAACTTCCGGCCAGGAATCTTAACCAGCCCCCTCGCCTTCGTTGTTCAAGTACCGCTACCTAACTTCGTTCCTCGTTGTGACCGATTTAGGACAACTGAAGGGACGTTGAGTTTCTGTCGGTTCGCATTGAATACCCCCACCAACGCAATATGCGGACGGTCGATCGTCGCAAGCACATTGAGGACAACGCTCGAAAGGCCAATCGAACTTACGAGCAGTCGCGTCACAATGCTGCCCGCAGACAAGCGTAGAATTGTTGAGACGATGCCAGACTGAGCCCTGTTACGTTCGCAGAACGATCGACGAATTAACCTGCCAACTTTTCTGTGATTGCGGTGAACTGCTCCAAAGCGGATTGCGGGTCGTCGGCGATTTCTAAACAGTCCTGTGAGTCGATCCTGCAATTTCGTCGAGACCGCATCCGCCGCAAGCATTTGACCGAGCGCTACGTTCAATGCCTCTCTTAAAAAGAACGACCAACCGCTGCGCGAACCGCTTTTCGACCGCTGTCGCCGACACCCTGACTCCCATCTGAGCCGCCGTGAGCACCCAATCGGCATACTTCGCGTCCGACTTCTTCAACAAGGTGCCCACCAACATCCGCAACAAGCTCTGGCCCGTAAATTTGCGCTTGCGTTGAATCAGCCCATGCGCCTGAGCCAGCTCCTCAGTCTCGGCACCCAAAACCTTCTTGAGCAGCGACGCCACCTTCACGACCATGCTCATAGGGAAGCTCCTACTTCTCGAATGTGTCGTGAGATACCCCGTTCCGAATTAGGAGCTTCTCACTTTTCTGCCTACACCATTTCTCCCTTAAGTTGGTGCGTATGCCCGTATGAGTTTTCCTCCCAACCCAATCTCACGGCTTTACATGTTCTGTCTCGCGATGACTCTGTGTTTACAAAAGCAAGGCCGATTATTGGTTTCGTTTCGCTGAACCGTGCGATACCGTCCTACGACTGATGTTTGCGGTCTGCAACTGACAGCGGAGTGCCTCAGTATCTGACACACCAAGGAGCACATTCATGCCAACACCGATGCTTGGGAAAGCGTTGAAGGACAAGATGCAGCGAGGCCAGACGGTCTACGGCACGTTCTTTCAATACACGGTCAATCCCGCAGTTGTGGATATCCTGCCGGACAACGCACTCGACTTTGTAATTGTCACTGCGGAACACAACGCGCTCGACTTGGCGGAGTTCCTTCCGGTGCGATATGCGCTGGCGGCCAAAGGGATCGCCTGCTTGGCACGGACTCACAGCCGCGAGCCGGACGATGTGTCGAAAGTATGCGACACGTTTGATGGCGTCGTGGTCCCCTATGTCGAAGATGTCGAACACGCTCGCCGACTCGCCGCGGCCGCAATCTACCGGCCACTCAAAGGTCGAGCGTTGGACCGTGTCTTGGCCGAAGGAAAATGGCCGAGCGAAAAGACTCGTAAATACGTCCTTGAAGAACGCTGCGAGAACACCGTCTTCGTTCCGATGATTGAATCAGTCCTCGCGGTCGAGAACCTCGAAAAGATCTGCACAATTCCCGGCGTCCACGCACTGTTTGTCGGCCCCAACGACATGACCACGAACATGGGAATCCCAAACGAGTACGACCATCCCGACCTCATCGCGATCATTCAAAAGATCATCGACATCGGCAACCGCTCCCACATCGCCGCCGGAAGCTGGTTCGGCAAACGCGAACAAATGGAACGCACGATCAAACAGGGTTCCCGGTTCGTAGTCTATTCCAACGACGGTGCCTTGCTCCGCGAGTCGCTGGAGCAGTCCTTCACGCAGCTCCGAAAACGCTGATGAAACAGGAGCAGGGCGAGTTCCTGTGGATGCGACTCCCTTCAGCGACTCCCCAGCCAGCGGAGGCGAGCGCGGGGCCGATGTGTTTGGCTCTGGTTCCTGCTTCGTTCAGGAGTATTCCACAAACGTGTTGCTTTCCCGGATCAGCAGCTTGAGAAACTTCGGATGGAGAAAGAGCTTCTCGCGTCCCAGCGTTTGCTCTTCTAGTACGCCAATCTCGGCGAGTTGTTTCAGGTAGCGTGATGCGGCCTGACGTTCCGCGATTTTCGCTTCGACAAGATTTTGGATGCGGCAATAAGGCCGTTCAAAAATCACGTTGATCAATTCGAGGCTGTAGACCTTCGGCAGTTTCTTGCGGACGTATTCGACCGTGTGATCCGACAGTGACCGAATCGTGCCAATCTTCGCCGTCGTCCACAGGGCCGTCTCTTCAACCCCCTTCAAAATGTAAAGCACCCACTCTTCCCAAGCCTCTTCACGCGTGACGTTGAGCAATAACCGATAGTAGTCCGCCTTGTGCTGAATGATGTATCGGCTGAGATAGAGAATCGGCAGCGTCAGCAGATTCTCCTGGATCAAGAACAGGCTGTTGAGCACTCGGCCCGTTCGTCCGTTGCCATCGGTGAAAGGATGGATGGCTTCAAACTGATAATGGCCGACTGCCATGCGGATGAGCGGGTCCAAGTCCTTGGTTTCGTGGAGGAACTTCTCCCAATTCGCCAGCAGGTTTCGCAGCCGGTTTTTGCCTTCGGGTGGCGTGTAAACGATCTCCCCCGTGTTTCTTGCCAGTGCCGTTCCCGGAACTCGGCGGATCGTCATTTCGATCCCTTTGATGATCGTGCAAACTTGCTCGGCCGTCCGAGTGCTCAACGGGCGTCGTGTCAGTGAGCGGTATCCGTCGAACAACGATTGAAAGTATCGCAAGGCTTCCTTGGTTGCCGGGTCAGCCGCTTCGGCATCGTGCCGGTACTGGAACAACCGGTCGGAGGTCGTGACGATGTTCTCAATCTCCGAACTTGCCTGTGCCTCCAGAAGCGGCATCGTGTTGATGAGCGTTCCCTGATTGGGAATCCGTTCCGCCGCTTGTTTCAGTTCAGCCAGCGCAGCCCGTGCTGGAATGCACTGCTTCAGAATCGCTTTGGTTTCCAAGTCGGTATTGGGAGGCAACAATGGCAAATCGTTAAACGGCGAGTCAGCTCGCCATGCAACTTGTGATTTCGTCTGTGGTTGTGATTTGCTTTTCATGCTGTGAGCTTACGTCGTCGGCAACGACACGTCTACAAAACGTGTCGCCGGTGTTCGGTTTTGGCGACACGTCCCCGTGACGTGTCGCTCCCGAAGACAAGTCGCGCTTCATTCGTCCCCAACAAAGACGACCACCTGGACCTCATCGCGATGATCCATCGGATTATTGATGTCGCCAATCGCTCGCACGTCACCGCCGTTAGCTGGTTCGGCAAACGCGAGCAAATAGAACGAACGATCAAACAAGGCTCCCGGTTCGTAGTCTATTCCAACGACAGTGCCTTGCTCCGCGAGTCACTGGAGCAGTCCTTCACCCAGCTCCTCAAACGCTGACGAATCTGGAACAGGGGAAGTTCCCGGGGACGCCACTTCGTTAGTAGGTTGGAAAGGTGGGCCAGATGGATTCAATGAGCAACTCCTTCAGGCCAAACTCGCCCGAATCAAGAAGTTGACTGTCGAAGTGGTATCAACACTAGACAGGGACAGTGCGAACGAACGACGGCACAGAAATAATTCCGGACTGTTGGACGCGTCGTCGGTCGATGTGACCGACGCACGGACTCCGACGGAGAGAAGGGACAACGCAGCGATAGCCACATTCGCTCGGTCGAGCCCTGGTGAGACTTTTTGCGTTGCAAGACGGTGGCGGCAATTCACTCCACTGGCGGCGGCGTGCCAATCGTTCGAACTTGTAGCCGCCTGATGCCTAGAGAACGGTCAGAACGCGCTCGGCACGCTGGAGCGATAGCGCCTCAAACGCCGCGACAAAAAGAACCGCTTTCCGTCGCCACGCCTTGGCTTCTAAGTGGCGGGCTCGCGAATTGTCGATCTGGTTGGGGCTGTCACCAATCAGATTGATATTGTCCGAATCGATGTGGACCGCTTCAATCCTTCGCGATTTGCACAGCGGACCTTCCGACTTGTGAATTGGTGACCGTGATCTCATGAGGTGTACCTGACATGCGTTTTCGATCCTTGCCCCTCGCGACGGGTGTGCTAGCCATCATTGCAGTTGTCCTGTTGACGAGCCGCTGCTGGGCGCACTGGTTTGAGCTTGGTTCGTCGAAAGATGAGTGGAGATTGAAGTACGACGGGGAAGTGAAGGCCGCCGATGGCGACAAGGTGACCGTCTACTTCACAGTTGCTGATCAAGGGAGACTCAAGCCCATTCATTCGGTCTTCGTGATGGCTTTCAGCAATCCGGATCGCACTGGCAAACAGCTCGTGAAGACGCCCATCACGATGAAGCCAACCGAGGACGGCAAACTCACTGGTCAAGTGGAGGTCGGAAAGGAATTTGCTGACCGTGCCGTGATTCGGATCTTCACTCTGACGGTTGACGGCCGGTCGCAAATGTCGGGTCCAACGGCCGGGGCGAGGTATTACGACATTCCGCTAAAGAAGTTCCTGAAGAAAGCCCCGTTGGAAGCTTCATCCCAGTCACGATCACCCGTCGCGCCACCGTCGGCATCGAACTCCGCGAAGTAAAATGCGGCGCATTGCGCGGTCGACAATTTCTTCCATCCGAGCTCGATGCTCGTCCAGCGGCTCTCGGGGCTGATTTGCATTTCCAGGTGCACCTGTCCGACACACGGCGAGCGATGTGACCGATGCCCAATGAACTTGGGTAAAGCTGAATCGGGTCTAAGGCCACTGCGGCACGCCGCAGAGTCGGAAGACATTCTCGTATCGGACACGATTGTCCGTCTTGTGTTTTTCATCCAGTTTCAAAAGCGTGGCTTTTTCTGGATCGTTCTTCCAGCCGTACTTGTCAGCGAATTCGGTGGGGGGAAGTGGATTGGGAACCTTCTTCAACAGTTTGTTTGATTTCCCGTTCCTCGCATG
>CAIJTL010000989.1 GCA_903823545.1 uncultured Planctomycetaceae bacterium | reverse complement strand
GCGAAATGCTGGCCTTTTTGAAAACTGACAAACTGACAAAAGGACAAAACCATGCAACTCACTCCAGAACAAAAGCAACTCGGCAAAGAAAACTTCAACGAGGCGGTCGGCTTCAGTCGGCGAGAATTCATCACCGGTGCTGCCGCTGCCGGAACTGGACTCGGTGCCTACTACTTCGGCTACGACAAGCTGAAGGGAGAGCGCGTTCGAGTCGGCTTCATCGGAACGGGTGACGAAGGCTCGGTCCTGCTGACTCAGCATCCGCCAGAGTACATGGACATCGTTGGCATCGCCGATATTCGACCAACGAATCTCGTTCGCGCTCTTCACGGAGACGGTAACGACGATCGTGTCGGCCTCATCAAAAAGCTCGGCGAAAAAAAGGCGACGTCAATCAAGTTGTACGACGACCATCGGAAATTGCTGGCGGATCCGAGCATCGAAGCGGTCGTCATCGCCACACCACTGATTTCGCACCACACATTGGCGATTGAGGCAATGAAAGCGGGCAAGCACGTCCTCTGCGAAAAGCTGATGGCCAAGACGGTCACCGACTGCAAATCAATGATCAAGACCGCAAAGGACACCGGCAAATTGCTAGCTGTTGGACATCAACGACACTACAGCGTCCTCTACGACAACGCATACAGCATCATCAAGATGGGCTTGCTCGGAGATATCAAACACATTCGAGCTCAGTGGCATCGCAACAACAGCTTCCCTGGTCGCGATTCGTGGAACAAAAAAGTCGATGCCAAAGATTTGGAAGCGCTGAAGGACCGCATCAAAGACTACAAAGATTACGGCTTTGACTCGGTCGAACAACTCGTCAACTGGCGCGTCTACAACAAGACCGGCGGCGGCTTGATGGCCGAACTCGGCAGCCATCAACTTGACGCAAGCAGCATCTTCCTTGGTAAGGTGAAACCGATCGCGTGCAGCGGTTACGGCGGCAAGAACTTCTACGGCGTGAAGGGAGTAGGCTCGAAAGATAAGCAAGAAGACAAACGTGAGATCGACGATCACGTTTATGTCACATTCGAGTTTCCTGGCCCGCACTATGATGCGAAGGACAACCCGGACGATGTCGCGATCGTGACGTACTCGTCGCTCAGCACGAACCGCTTTGAACCCTACGGCGAGCAAGTCATGGGAAGCCGCGGCACACTCGTGGTTCAAACTGAGCAACAAGCGATGCTCTACAAAGAGGCGAGTCCAGAAACCGGCGGCGGTGGTGTTGAACAGCGTCTCTATGTCATCAACGGCAACGACAATGGCCCGGTTCTGTCCGCAAGTGCGAGCCTCGCCCCAACGGCTGGAGCCGCATCTGCGGGAGCAACCGTCGAGAAGATCAGCCGTGGCTACACGGAAGAGATGGAGCATTTCTGCCACTGCATTCGGAACAACATCAACGCGCCACCGAAAGATGGCGGCCTCCGCTGCAACGGCACCGTCGCGATGGCCGATGCCATCATGGCATTAACGTCAAACCTAGCGATGAAGTACAAGAAGAGAATTGTCTTCAAACCAGAATGGTTCGATCCGGAAAGTGACGCTGCGCCAGAGACCGACAAAGAAGTTGTTGGGTGATCGTGGTAGAACGCGTGACGATGGAAGTTATTTGATGAAGGAGTAAACCATGATCGAAGTCGAATGTTTTCATTGCCGAAAGCGCTGGCCGCTGGCAACGGCGTCGAGCAATCGTTGTCCACATTGCGGGTGGATCACCGAGGTCTATTTCGACCATCAAGACGCTGAGCGAATGTCCGAGACTTACAATTCGCTGTCACCTACGTTGCCCGAACCTTCGGGCATCTCGTCTCTGGTCGGGATTGATGGCTATTCGGTCTCGTTTCCAGATCAATCCCGAATTGCAGACGCCGTGTTCAAGGTCTTGGAGAGTGCGTGATGGCTGCACGCGAATTGGCGTTCTGCGATGGGCGAGTTTTGTTTTTCTGGCTCATTCATCGGTTGGCCAATGCCACAAACGGACGACGACTTCTTCGTGAGATTTCGGGCGACAGCAAACGAATCGCTGCTGTGATCGAAGGTCTTCGGAAAGACGGAATCAAGATCGCAACGACGTTGCCAGATGCGGGAGACATCCTGACGAGGCTTTACAAACATGAGTCGCCATTCGTGGGAGGACAGACAAGTTTTCTCGCACGAAAAGAGTTGGCTTTTGAAATTGGACGTTCGCTGTCCGAGTCGGTGTTCCTCTTGAGTCCGCAAGAGGAACACTTTCGCGTGGCGTTCGCCCTCTGGTACGAACTCTGCGACAAACAGAACAGGGAAGCATTCGCGGGCTTCAGCGATTATCTCGATGCCTCATTGATCCTCGCTGAGAACTCTGACTTCGTCGTTCGACATGTTCTGGTGGAGCATTCGCATCTGCCTTCATTCTCAACAAGAAGCGGTCGCCAGCCAGCGTGCAAATTCATCGAGTCCCGAACCTCTGACCGACCGCCAATTCTTCGGAGCCTCTCATGCCGCCATGGGTTGAGTGTCCGTCGTTGACTCTGAATCTGGACTTGCCGCCGGGGGAACGGATTGCGGGGACGCCGGATGACTTGATGGAACGATCTCGCCAGTTATTGGCGGCCGTGCAAGCGGAGATTTCGGGAGGGCAACGTTGGTTAGCGGATGCCGTGCATTTGCGAACGACCTACCGCTTTCTGGCAGAGACGAAGGCGAATGCTCAGCGGGTCGGAGTTGATTGGCGCGATCTGACGTTGGCCAACTTGAGCTATGAGTTGGTCGTCGGAATGTTTGCTTGT
>CAIJTL010000988.1 GCA_903823545.1 uncultured Planctomycetaceae bacterium | reverse complement strand
TGAAAGGTCACTCGGGTGAGGTCACATGCGTGGCGTTTAGCCCGAACGGAAAATGGCTCGCCACTGCCAGCCACGATCAAACAGTGAAGGTGTGGGACGCTGCCAACGGGCAGGAGTCGCTGACGTTGAAAGGTCACACGGGCGTTATCACGAGCGTCGCGTTTAGCGCGGA
Organism: uncultured Planctomycetaceae bacterium; assembly: GCA_903823545.1. Taxonomy (GTDB): domain Bacteria; phylum Planctomycetota; class Planctomycetia; order Planctomycetales; family Planctomycetaceae; genus SXKJ01. Next base: position 6,116 of record CAIJTL010000988.1, on the reverse strand, counting down.
TGGCAAACGGCTGGCGTCGGCTAGCTACGACAAGACCGTCATCTTGTGGGATGCCACGACTGGTCGGCTGACGCGCACGTTCAACGGGCACACGCTCGCGGTAATGGGCGTCGCATTTAGCTCGGATGGAAAATGGCTGGCGTCGGCGGGGAGCGATTTTTCGGTGAGAGTGTGGGAGGCCGCGAACGGTCAAGCGAAGCACGCGTTGTCAGGGCACAGCAAATCGGTCACGTGCGTCGCGTATAGCCCCGACGGAAAAACGTTGGCGACGGGGAGCCAAGATCAAACGGTCAGACTTTGGGACGCCGACAACGGAAAGGAGAAACTCACGCTCACCGGACACTCCGGCGGGGTCTTCAGCGTCGCGTTTCACCCCGATGGAAAACGTCTGCTGTCAGTCAGCGGAGGCCGCGAAGCGTCGGTCAAAGAGTGGGACACCACCAGCGGCCAACAGACCGGCGCTTTGACCGGTCCTGCGACCGTGGTCAGAAGCGTGGCCATCAGCCCCGACGGCAAGCGTTTCGCGACAGCCACCGGCCATGTTCGACACCTGGGAGACGTGAAGGTTTGGGACGTTGCAGTGCTCACGGCCAAACCCCAATTTTCACAACCAATGAGACAACTCCCTCCTGGATCGGACATGAGTCGGCCAGAGTTCCTCACGCCCGAACGCCGCCAACTAAACTTGCTGGTCGGCGGAACGTTTGAGGGTGACGCCGCCAGCAAGTGGAAGCTGAATTCGTTCCGAGCAAACAAAGAGAGCGGAGCGATCGAAGGTGGCGTGGTTAAAGTGGTTAAAGAGGGGCAGAAGGCCGCAGTGCTCCACACGACGATCAATGACGACACGCACTTCGATCAGACGGTCGCCGTCAAACCGGGAATGCGCTATCTGCTCAGCGGCTGGATCAAGACGAAGGATGTGGAGATCGACAAGGACGATCGGAAGTATGGTAAGGCGGGAGCGACGCTTTCGGTTTGGGGCGGCTACGAACACTCACGCTCGCTGGTCGGCACGAATGATTGGACCTACTCGACGCTGATCTTCGACTCAGGCAATCGCACCGAAGTGACGGTGCTTGCGCGGCTCGGCTACTGGTACAGCACCGCATCGGGCGAAGCGTGGTTCGATGACCTCTGCCTGATCCCGATTGGCGAGAGTCCCGTCAAGCCGTCCGCTCAATCTCCGCCACCGGCTCCTGGTCCGGCTGAAAAAGACAACCTGCTCGTGAATGGCAGTTTTGAAGAAGGGCCAGACTTCCCAGAAAACTTCGGATATCTCCCCAACGTGCGCATGGGCTCGACGGCCATCAAAGGTTGGACGGTCACGCGCGGGAACATTGATGTCGCCGGCATCAGACACTGGGTTCCCGGACATGGCCAACGCAGCATCGACCTGCACGGGACTCCGGGGTTTGGCGGGATCAAACAGACATTCAAGACCGTCGTCGGGCAGCGCTATCAAGTGAGCTTTTTGATGGCGGGCACACCGCTCCGAAAACAGCCGATCCACAAGCTCGCGGTGCGTGCCGCTGACAAACAGCAAGAGTTCTCATTCGACGCAACGGGCAGAACGCAGTTTGCAGTCGGCTGGGAAAGAAAGTCGTGGGAGTTCACCGCAGTGGCCTCCGAGACCACTTTGGAAATCCATACGTTGGAGACGGAGGATAGCAATTCTGGTCCAATCTTAGATGACGTGAGTGTCATCGCGGTCGGCGTGAACGCTCCCAGTCAACCACTGAAGTCGGTGCAGGCGGAAGTGCCGACGACGAAGATGAGCGGGAAGACACTCCGCCGCGTTGAAGGAAATCAAGACGATCCGCTAACCGTCAGCTTGCGGGGGCATGAACACGCCGTGTTGAGTCTCGCGGTCAGTCCGGATGGCAAGTCTCTGGCTTCGGGGGATTTGTATGGCTCGGTCTTGGTTTGGAATGTTGCTGATCGCAAGCTGAGGTTTGAACTCACCGGAACTGCAGGCCAGAACATCACGGGGTTGGCCTTCAGCCCTGATGGCAAATTGATCGCCACGGGAAACGGCAAGTCCGTAAAGCTATGGGACGCAGCCAATGGTCAGGAATTGAAGACGTTCAGCGGTCACACGGACCAGATTTGGAGTGTGGCCTTCAGCCCGGACAGCAAACGATTGGCGTCGGGGAGTCACGACAAGTCGGTGAAGGTCTGGGACATCGCCAATGGGGAAGCAATCACGACGCTCACCGGCAAGGACGGTGCATTCCTTTCGATGGCCTTCAGCTCCGACGGCAAGTGGCTGGCAGGATCAACGTCCTACGGAGACTCCTCAGTGGTACTCTGGGACACGCGAGATTGGAAAGAGTCACAACGACTGTCTCCGATCAACGGCCAAGTCCGGAGTATCGCCTTCAGCCCGAACAGCCAGCGGCTGATGACGGCGAGTGACGATGGGACCGTGCAGGTCTGGGATTCGCAGACCGGCGAAGACTTGCTCACGCTACGAGATCGTCGCCAGCCGAAGTCGCAAAAGCCGGAAGAGTCGCACGCGCATCATCACGTTCAAATGAAGTCGGTCGCGCTGAGTTTCGATGGAAAGCGTCTCGTGTCGGCCGGCAGCAATGGATTCGTGACGGTCTGGGATGCGGTATCCGGTCAGAAGCTGCACTCGTTGGAAGGACACACGGGTGAAGTGCGCGGCGTAGTCTTCAGCCCGGATGGCAAGTGGGTCGCTTCGGCAGGGAGTGACAAGACAGTCAAAGTCTGGACTCTGACCGGACGGACTCCGCTCCCCGCAGACGGGACGATCCTCACCACGCTCGTCGATCCCAAGAAAGCCGAGGCGGACCTCAAGACGCTCGAAGGAACTTGGCAGATCACCGACTATGTGACGAGTTCCAAGCAACCGGAGTCTGCGGAACGTATCGCGGCCATCAAAGAACAACGCTGGATCTTTCGGGGAGATGTCTTGACCGTCATTGTGAACGGCGAGGCCGACGAATCAGTCATCACCATTGATCCCACGCGGCCACTCAAAGCCATTGATCTCGCGTCGTTCAGCCGAGGCGACGGTTCTCCTTCAATGCTGGGCCTCTATTCGATCGCCGGGGACACTTTGAAGCTGGCCCTGTCGCCCATCGAAGCGGGTCGTCCGAAAGCGATGCAGCTCGGCGAGGGGGTGCTCGGAGTCATGACGTTGACGCGAACCAAACCGTTCGACATGAAACTCGTGGACTCATTCAACTTACCCGCGTGGCGACAGGCATCGAAAAAACTTCAGCGACTGAAAGTGAAATCGACGTTGCTGTGGCGAGGCTCGTTGCGTGTAGGCCAACTCGATCGTGACTTTGGTCTGCCGAAAACCATTTCACGCTGGGGCGTCATCGAATTGCCCACGTCCGCGAGTACGACTGCGAGTGACGACAGCATCCCTGCCCCGATTTGGTCGGAGATCGCATCCATCAGCCACGTGGCCGTCCTCGCCCCTGCGGTGAGCGACACATTACTCAAGCAACTCGCGCAACACCCTGGTTTGATCGCGCTCAATTGCCGAGGCGCGTGGTCGGCCACCGAATCAAGCACCGCCGAACTGAAGAAGTCCCCGCACTTGGTAAGCATCGGCCTCGAAGGTTCCTCCGAGACAACGGCAATCCTTCACAAGCTGACGGTACTCTGCAAACTGCGCGACTTGTCGATCAACAACGCCACCGCCTCCAACGAACTGTTGGCCGCGATCACACAATTCAAAGACCTAGAGTCGCTGAGCCTCATCAACACTGCTGTCATTGACGATCACGCGGCCCAGCTCGCCAAGCTGACGAAGCTCAAGATGCTTGTCCTTCAGCAAACGCCAGTGGCCGGAAACGACAAACTCAAATTGACCGGCAAAGGTCTGCAATCGCTGAAGAGTCTCAAAGAACTCAAGTACCTCGATCTGCAAGGTCACGGCCTCACTCCCGAAGCGGAGGCAGACTTCAAAGTCTCGTTGCCTGAGTGCGTGATTCTACGCTGACGTCTCTCTTTCAAATGCGGTTCCGCACTATCGCAGCGAGGTACCCAGCTTGGTTGAGCAGGCTTCGATGATCGACTTCACGGCAGCATCGACTTCGTCGCTGGTGAGTGTGCGGTCGGGGGCTCGGAACGAGACCGTAAGCACGTAGGATTTTTTATTGGCGGGGATTTGTTGGCCGCGATACTGGCCGCCGAATGCTGATGCATCGTAGGATGGGCCGGCAGCGGCTCGTGCGACTTCGACAAGTTGATCCCAAGTTGTGGCTTCATCCAGAACGAAGTTGAGGTCGCGCGAGATGGCTGGGAATCGCGGCAGCTCGGCGAAAGTTGGGACGAGGTTCGCGGACTCTTCAAGCAGCGCGATGTCGAGTTCTGCAGCAATCACCGTATCGCGCAGGTCGAGCTTATCGGTCACCTCGCGCGACAGCTCGCCCATCCAGCCCCACGGTTTTCCGTTGAGCAGCAATTCCGCCCCGCGCCCTGGAACGAAGCATGCCAGATCACTCGAACGAACGGTGACGACCACGTGTGGGTTGACTCGGCGAGCGAGCGTTTCGAGCGTTCCTTTGAACTCAACAAAAGACTGCCCACTGACGATCCCCAAACGGCGTGGCTCCGCTGTCGGATCGCCGGGGGTGGCAGCGAGGTACACGCTCGCGATCTCAAACAGGCGAGTTTGAAAATTGCCATATCGTTCATTGTCGCGACGGACGACGAGCAAGCTCGGAATCAGACTTTGTCGCAACACATTTTCTTGCCGACGCGACGAATGATCGACGCTCAGCCGAGTCGCGGCGGGCGACGGAATCAAGTCGGCCAGCTCGCTGCTGACGAACGACAGCGTGATCGACTCAAAGAAACCGGCCGCCGTCAGCGTGTCACGAATTCGATCGGCCACTCGTTCGGGCAATGTCTTTTCGCTGAGCGACAACGGCACGAAAGCATCTTCCGGAATGTTTTCGTAACCGTGAATGCGAGCGACCTCTTCAATGAGATCGATTTCGCGTGACAAATCGCGACGCCAACTCGGCGGGACATAATGACGAGTCCCGTCGGCGTCCGCTTGATCGGCAGTTGGCTTCAAACCTAACGCGACAAGAATGCGATGCGATTCTTCTTTCGGAACATCAATGCCCAAAATGCGTCGAATCTGCGCTGACCTCAACGAAACCGCCGAGCGTTCCGCGACGGCTGGCTCACCCACCCAGATCGAACCGTCGAGCAGCTCACCGCCAGCCACTTGTAGGATCAACTCGCAACATCGCCGCGAGGCCCAGTCCATCTGTGCCGAATCAACACCTCGCTCAAACCGGTAAGACGACGGGCTGTGCAGATTCAATTTGCGAGCAGTCGCGCGAATCGACATCGACGAGAAGTCAGCCACTTCGATCAGCACGTTTGTTGTCGAGCCGCTGATCTCGGTGTCGGCTCCCCCCATGACGCCAGCGACCGCGACCGGACGCTCGGCATCGCAAATCGCGCACATATCGGCCGTCAGCGTGTATTCGTTGTGGTCAATCGCGTTAATCTTCTCCCCTGCCCTTGCGCGCCGAACGACGATACGACCGCCTCGCAGTTTGTCGAAATCGAACGCATGAAACGGCTGACCGCATTCCATCAGGCAATAGTTCGTGACGTCCACAACGTTGTTGATCGACGCGATGCCGATGGCCTCCAGGCGATCCTTGAGCCACGCAGGACTCGGCCCGATCTTCACGCCACGAATGACGCGAGCCACATATCTCGGGCAAAGATCGGGGCACTCAATCGAAACCGATGTCGCTTTCTCGACCGGCGATCCGTTCGATTTCACAGCCGCAGCAGGAATTGTCAGCGGCTTGCCGAACAACACACTCGCCTCACGCGCCACGCCGATATGTCCGAGACAATCAGGACGGTTGCTCGTCACCTCCAGATCAACAGCATGATCGCCAGGCCGCTCTTCAATCGATTCCAAATTCAGCCCGGCCATCATCAGCCGATCGGCAACCGTTTCGACCGAAGCATCAAGTGCGACGTAATCCTTCAACCAATTCCAACTAACAATCATGTTCGTGTTTCTGCGCGAGTGATGAGTTCCATTGATCCACATTCAGGCGGCGTAATCTAAGGACGACGGTTCTGAACGCCAAGCAGAT